>BNVV01000024.1 GCA_025998355.1 Endomicrobiia bacterium | reverse complement strand
AAAAAGCAAAAGAAGAAGAAAAAGAAAGAGTAAGAATAGAAGCAGAACAAGCACTAGCAAAACAAGAAGAAGAAAGATCAAGAGAACAAGCAGAAAAAGCAAAAGAAGAAGAAAAAGAAAGAGTAAGAATAGAAGCAGAACAAGCACTAGCAAAACAAGAAGAAGAAAGATCAAGAGAACAAGCAGAAAAAGCAAAAGAAGAAGAAAAAGAAAGAGTAAGAATAGAAGCAGAACAAGCACTAGCAAAACAAGAAGAAGAAAGATCAAGAGAACAAGCAGAAAAAGCAAAAGAAGAAGAAAAAGAAAGAGTAAGAATAGAAGCAGAACAAGCACTAGCAAAACAAGAAGAAGAAAGATCAAGAGAACAAGCAGAAAAAGCAAAAGAAGAAGAAAAAGAAAGAGTAAGAATAGAAGCAGAACAAGCACTAGCAAAACAAGAAGAAGAAAGAGCAAGAGAACAAGCAGCACTAACACAAGCAGAAAAAGAACAAAAAGAAGCAGAAGCAAGACGAAAAGAGGAATACGAGGGTTTGGAAGAATTGTTTGACAAAACTAAGATAATAGGGGCAGAGGAGATCAAAGAGAATAGAAAAATAAGTCAAATGAAGGAGGCACAGGAGGAACGGGCAAGGATATGGGCTGATTATTTGACTAGGCATCCGACAGTAGTTGATTATTATGCTGAAAATCCGACAAAGGCACAGGAATTAGCTGATTATTGGTACGAGCGGGAACAGAAGAGAAAGCGGGAGGCCAAGGAGAGTGAGATAAGGTACGAGTTGAGAAAGAGAGAGAGAGAGGAGAGAGCAAGAGAGGACGAGGAGAGAGCAAGAGAGGACGAGAAGAGAAAGATAAGGGACGAGTTGAGAAAAAGAGAGGACGAGGAGAGAGCAAGAGAGGCCGAGGAGAGAGCAAGAGAGGCCGAGGAGAGAGCTGAGAGAGAGCAGAGAGAGACAGAGGCACGAAATGAGAGAAATACAAATAGAACAGAGAAAGGGGTAAAGAGACAGGCAGATACACGGAGAAATACGGATTAGAGGCATGCAGAGATACGAAGAAATGAAGAAATTAAGGCAGAGCAAGAGCATAGATGCAGAAAGAGAGACATTCAGACTATCAAACTGACAAACTGATAACATTTCGAAAAATAACAAGAAGTCACGTTTCTTTGCTGATTCTAACTTTCAAGCCAGTACTTTATATCTTTATCCTCTTGTTTTATAGGAGAGGCAGATGAAGATGAATTATCACCCTCATCTGCTGTGGATTTACTCGAGGAGCTCATAAGCTTATTGATCACATCTTTTATTCCCATAGACCATCCTCTTCCCGCTTTCTTGCTGCTATGTTACTATCAAGCAAGTCCTTGAATGTCCAATTGCTTTTCTCTGGTTCTTTCTTTACAGGCACATTAACATATTTGCCATTATAAGCGTCACTGACGTATCTTAATACATCAGCACCATGTGAAAACTTGTCATGCATTGGTTTGTCTTTATACATGTCCAATGCTTCCCTGTAATCATATCTATAGTGGCGTAATATATCCAGCCCATCGGAACACTTTGCAGCATCAAACCACATGTTTTTAAATAACATCCTCATCGCATCTATTCCATCTTGCACGGCAAGCACACGATACAAGGGTCTTACTATAAAATTTAGCTTCTTACCGTACTCTTGTGCTACTTCAAAATGACTTCGTCCCGTGCTCCAAGATTCAGGCAGGCAGTCATGTGGCAAGACCATCATGCCAATGCTTTTGTAACCTTTCTCACCAAATATAACATTAGACCGCTTATATAACTAACATATAAAAGTACAATAGAAGTACTATGAAACAGAAAAAGAAAGCAGGCAGGTCGGATGGAATGGGTTTAGAATTAATGGGAGTAAAGAAAGGGACGTTTGACAAAACAGTAAGGATAGCAAGGAGTAAGAAAAGATAGGTGGAGGGGGGGTAAAAAGGTTCAAAAATAGTCTAAAAGATAGATAAGTAATAGCAAAAGACGCTTTGGACTGCTATTTAACTCAGGTTTCAGGTATTTGTATTCTTGAATTTAATACTTAAGTTTTGCAAGAGGTCTATTTTATGTTTAAAAACTTAAAATAAATTTAAGAATAATTTTGTACAATGCTTGGAATCAATTTGTTAATGTTGGTAAAAAAGTTGTATGAAAGTTGTATTATTACCAAAGTAGAAAGGCGCATATGTTTGTAAAGGGACACAAGAAATTTGGCGGATGGAAACTAGAGAGTAAGGAGAGACGTAGAAGAGCAGCCGAGGTGTTTTATAATATTTATAATGGCATTGGTGGCGATGAAGCGTTTATTGAATGGGCTTCAAAGGAAGAAAATAGAGGTCAGTTTTATAAGATGTATTCTAAACAGCTTCCAACCGAGGTTTCGATATCGGGATCAGAAGATAACACGACACCGATTAATATAATGGTTCCCGCTTCTGTATTGAAGGTGTGATGAATGCATGCGCAAACTTATCATACCAGTTAACTGATAAGCAGTTAAAAGTTATCGACATGATTGCGGATGCACCAAGGACTTACGTCGATGATAATGGCGTAGAACAACAACACAAAGCTTTAGAAGTTCTTTTATATGGCGGGGCTCGTTCAGCGAAAACGTTTTTAAATTGTTTTATTGTAATAGCTAGAGCATGTAAGGAAAGATCAAGACATATTATCTTAAGAGAGTCTTTCACTTCAGTAGATCGCAGCATATTACATGACACGTGGCCGAAGGTGTTAGCCACCTGTTTCCCTGACTTAGCAGGAGAGATAGTGATGCGGCAAAAGCCACCTTTTGCCACGTTTTCTACTTGAGACAGTGATTAGCCCCAAAGCAAACAAACAGGCTTTAGGAGAGTATAAGTCTTTAGAGCATATTTCACCTCACATTCACACCTTGCACCAGAACAATGGTAAGCAGTCTATGACAAGCAAAACCAAGCAAAAAATGATAAAAATGATAGAATATCTTTAGAGATACACATACACAACATGTAGTAAATATCTGGAGAATAAATTTGTGAAAACGAAAAAAGTAGTAATTGCAATTGCTTTATTTGGTCTTGTCTTAAGTTCGTGCAAAGGTTGTCCTCATAAAGAAAAAGACAAAAACAAAACTAATCCTGTTGTACGTGTTGATGAAGATACTCCAAAATCGAATACTGATGAAGATACTCCAAAATCGAAAGTTGAAGAATATCTAAAAGCCAAAGGCGCCGACGACGCTGAAATAAGACAAATGTTAAAAATCGAAAAAGAAAACTTTGGGGAAGGTATCGGTCATATAGTATACGACGAAAACAATCATTATTATTACGAAGGTCATGATACTGGATGGACACATTGCAACAGTGGTCTATATGCAGTAAAGAGACTGCTCTTTGTCTTAGGCAAACATGGTATCGTTGATAAAGACTTGTGGTATAGATATACTGATAGTCAATTAAGACAGACGGACATAGCTCTAGATGAATGCGAAACAATAATCCCCTGCACTCTTAAAACATTAATGGAAGATCTTGATGTTCCTGCTAGTTACCGTGGAATATATGATAAAAATGGCGACGAATTAGAATGGGTAAGGACTCTTAATGAGAAAATAGCCCATTATACTGCATTGCATGAGCAGGCAAAACATGTTTTGGAAGAATTTGATGCAGGGAGGTTGCCACTGTTTCCTTTTAATACAAGAGAGGAACTGAAAAGGAAAGAGTTAAATGCAAGGGTGATAAGAGGGACGTTCGAAAATGAAAGGAGATTACATATAGTGAGAATTAATAGAATAATATATGGAATATATAAACCGGCCCCTTACTTAGCTGGTACATAAAAGTACAATAGAAGTACTATGAAACAGAAAAATAAAGCAGGCAGGTCAAATGGAATGGGTTTAATATTAATGGGAGTAAAGAAAGGGACGTTTGACAAAACAGTAAGGATAGCAAGGAGCAAGAAAAGATAGAGGGAGAGATGAGCAAAGAGAAAATTGAGTATAGAGAATATTGTAGGGATGATGTTTGAGTACTTTAGGGCAATACCCGAACATATTGTCACTTGAGACAGTTACAATGTCAGTGAAAGTTGTGGATATAGACATAGGGTACGTAAGAAGAAGTATTAATGAGCAGTGGGGAATATGCAGATGGGAATAGGTATTGCTAAACAAAGCGCTAGAAGTAGAAGTAGCAGTGATAGATGCTACAGAATAGTGATACAAAAACTTCAAAAACAGCAAAAGCAGCAAAGCAAGAAGAAAAAAAGACTACAATAACCGTTGGTAGTAGTTAAATTAAAGGTGAGCAAATAATACGCACAGCGATAATAGGACAAGGAACGATTTTGGTTTATTTAAAAAGGCATGTATTTATAGAAGAAAGACAATAAGACACATGGCAGATACAGATATAGACCGCAAAAGACCCTTTGGACTGCGATTTAACTTGATCGCAGGTATTTGTATTCTTGAATTTAATACTTAGTTATGCAAGAGGTCTATTATAGTCTCCTATGCTTTTTTTATGCGTTTTGTTACGTTTTAGCGAAGGCTATAAGACTTAAACTCTTTTGATGAATGGTATGTTGCCAATTATTAACTAGAATTGCAATACACGATTCAGGCCTAGTGTGATTGTAGCTCGTCTTAAAGTGTAAACATTCTATGGACTGTCGTCAACAAAGACAAGTGAACTAAAACAATAACAGGTTTTTAATAAACGGCAATTTTTATATACAATCATCTTTTAAATGTCTCTAAAAACCCATTGTTATTGTAGGTTTTCGTATTTGTCATACTGGCCTTGTTCTAAGGTATAAAAAAGTTGCCTGAAGCTCTGATTAAATTCAAGCAAGTTCCAAGGACTGTCGCTATGGGTCTTGTCTGCTAAAATCAAAAATCAGAAAAGCTTTTAAAAAAGCTCTCATGCGTTTAAGAGTGAAAGTACATGCTTCATATATCACTTAACATATGCCACACTGTTTAATATATCACATCTACTTCTCTTATTAGTTGCTAAATTGATACTCTTTGTCTTTGAGTTCAAAAACAAATTTATTGGTAAAACATTTTACAAAATTATTATAGTTTTTCCTGAAACGATTATTCAGCTAAATTTTGTTAGATGATTTTTTAACCACTTTGTCAACTTTCTTTTTTCAACATCATCTCTATCATCTCTTCATGGCATGTTAGACGTAATTCCATAACGGAATGATATAGTCTATGCTTTAACCTCTATCACTTCGCTAAAAATCTTTCCACAATCCCGACATTGCATTTGTATGCTGTATGTTTTAGGTTCAAACGATTTTTCTTTGAGGTTTTCCCCTATTATACCTTGTATAATTTCAAATGATTTTGTATTCCCTTGTATAGCCTTGTCTATTTGGGATATAACCATTAAATCTTTTATAGTTATATTGTTGTTCTCGCTGCAGCCTTGCGCCATTTGCTTGATGTTTCCATACAGTGACTCTATACCTGTCTGCCCAGACAAGACTGCTTCTGCTATTTCTTTGTATCTTCGTTTCTGCCTTCTAGCTTCCCCTGATGCTATTCCTGCATTTCTAACCTGTTCTCGGAGTTCGTTCGGGGTTCGTTGGCTGTTTTGTACTAGATTTCCTTCGTTCATAATACTTTCTCCTTTGAACAAAATATATTCAACTTTTACGATATACAAATTTAGAATCTATTCATTTTGTTACTCCAAAGGCAACTAAAAATATATAGTGAGAACGTGTGGAGGGTAAATGCATTTAGCAAACTTTTTATATATTATCCGTTGGGAAAACATGCAAACTATGTACTCTTATGCCATAATTTCTGGTTCTAACATCGTCCACTATGTGACCCCATTTGACACGAATAGGCTGTCAATCACGGTTTTCTTCATAATTATCAAACCTTTTTTCTGGTTCTAGCCTAAAATATTCAGCTTCTAACTCTTTATAACCTTTTGCAATAGGTTCTAACAATTCGTTTGGTGTTATTTCTAACTTGCCATTATCTATAACAAAACTGCTTCCTATCGCCAACAATATTGATTTCTTTGTTTCTACTCCTCCATTTATAAAGGCATTCCTAGCATTTTGTGCAAAATCAAATGTTTTTTCTGTTAGTTCTAGCCAGTTATTAATCCGATCATCAATCTCGTTTAATTGCTGGTGTAAATGCGCTATTTGTTTGGTAAGTATATTTCTTTCTTTTGTATATTCTTCATCAGTTATTATTTCTTTGCATCGCATTTTTGTCAAATTGTCTAATTGTCTTTGAGTTGCTAACATTAGACCTCTTAATAATTAACATATAAAAGTACAATAGAAGTACTATGAAACAGAAAAAGAAAGCAGGCGGGTCAGATGGAATGGGTTTAGGCGATTAATGGGAGTAAAGAAAGGGACGTTTGACAAAACAGTAAGGATAGCAAGGAGCAAGAAAAGAAAAGGAGGAAGACAGGAGGAGCAAAGAGAAAATTGAGTATAGAGAAGATGGTAAAGATGATGTTTGAATACTTCAGGCAATACCCGAACATATTATCGCAAGACAGTTACAGGTATTTGTAATTCTAAAATTTAATAGTTAGTTGTGCAAGAGGTCTATTGTTAAACTATACCCCATAGCTTGCTTTGCACGGAGGTTCATTCAATGTGTGAGTTTTATTTTGCTAAACTTGGTTTCTTTTTTGCTTGTAAGAAGCGCATTTTTTACCTGCTTATTGCTTTTAGTCTTGAAGTTTGTCTTTAAAAGATTTAAACGGTGAATCGTATTGGGATCAAACTGTTTTGCGGTCGAATCTAGTCGTTGTTTCAATCGCTTTCTTGGGTACATCTAGAGCAGACAGCAATGTTAAAATCTCCAAATTAGATAGCCATTCTTTTGGTTCTCTAATGCTATCAGACGTCTTTCCATTATCACGGGCGTTCGGACCTATTCTATCGGCAAGCATATCTCGTAATTGTTGATTTGAGGTTTTCCATAAATTTTCATCAACAATGCCAAGTTTTCCCGCATGATGTAAAAATCTTACTACAGCATACAAAGCGCAATCTCCGACAACATATGAATCGTTGGGCGATTTGTACCAAAAATGTCTATTCTCGTAGACTATAGAAAGTAGTACATTAGAACGATATGTTTCACGTTCTATGTCGTCTCTTATAGACTTTTCCCAATCTGCAGGAGACATAACTACAGCATTTTCACTTTCTCTTTCTATGGGATAGACATTACTGGCACTTTCACTTTTAACATTAGGGTCGACATTACTGGCACTTTCACTTTTAACATTATGGACATTATCAGAATCTTTTCTTTCCAACAATTTTTTATTTCTGGGACAGGCAGACAGCAAGAAACTTGACAATGTGATAAGCGATGTGAATAAAATTACTTTTTTCATAATGAGCCTCCATGAATTTCCGCACAGCTTGCTGTGCGGAGGTTTATTTAGATTCTATGTAAATTTAAAATAAAATATCTACAGTACAATTCTTAGCGTTCTTTATTAAATCAACTATCTTCCTCTCGGTTACTCTTGAGTGTTCGATAACACCTGCAGATAGTAGTACAACTAGTGGTTGTTGTTCAGCATCTGCTGCTGCTTTTGCTCTTTCTGCTTCTTCTTTTGCTTTTAGTTGTGCTTTTGCTTCTCTTTCTTTTGCTCTTTGCGCTTCTTTTATTTCTTCTACTTTCTCTGGAGTAGCAGTCCTTCTGTTTACAAGGTAAGCGTTCTTTTTATCGCACGAACTTAAGACAAGACCAAATGCAACAAATATGCTCAAATATTGCTTTTAGTTTCATCGTTATACTCCTTTTTTGCTTGTAGCTTTTATTTTTTTCATAATGTCCCTTTTGACGCAAGTAACATCACCTTTGTAAATTTTTTCTGATGTTTAAGATAGATTTGTTGAAGCTTGTTAGGAGTTGTTAGCTCTAAACCCTAAACCATCGACATCTACAATCGGCGGGGGCTACTAAAAACTATTTATCTTGTCAATACTTCAAAATATGCCACAAATGCTTAAGGGCGGGATTTGAACCCGCATCCGATCAAGGGCACGCTCCTCAAACGTGCGCGTATGCCACAGTTACGCCACCCCAGCAACTACACTACTTGCTTGCAGACTGCTTTGCAGGAGTACTTAGAGAAGTGCTAGAAATATACGCTATTTTATTTTCAATGCAATCAATAACGAAGTTAAAAAATAATTTGAAATCAAAACAAGCACCATGGAAGACATGACGGAGCTTGTTGTGGCTTTCCCAACGCCTTCCGCTCCGTCTTTTGTATTAAACCCTTTGTAACATGCAACTATTGCTATAATCAACGCAAAGACAAAGGATTTTATAAATCCTTGAAGGAAAATTCCTATTGTCATATACCCTAAAATTTCTGACCAGTACGTAGCTGGAGAAACTTTCCACATACCTGCGGCAAGGCTCATTCCACCACACACTCCAATTATATTTGCAATAACTGTAAGCATAGGGAGCATAAAGAAACACGCTAAAAATCTTGAAACAGCAAGATATCTTACGGGACTTGTCCCAAGCGTATATAAAGCGTCAAGTTGTTCGGTAACTTTCATCGATCCAATTTCTGCCGTAATAGCTGCGCCGACTCTTCCTGTTACAACTATAGCGGTAAGAACCGGTATCAATTCCGTAACTAAAGTAAAACTTGTTATTGCGCCGACGTAAAGAGGTTCATTAAAAAAATTTGTAGTCACTGAACCTACTTGAAGTGCTAAAACCATTCCTATAGGAAAAGATGAGAGCAATGTTATAGGAGTAGACCGCCATCCAACCTCAAGCATCTGTGCGACAGTATTTTTAAAAGATACTTCTCCTCTAAATATACACGCAATTACTTCAGCCGTCATCATAGCGACTTGTCTTAAACCATTTAATGACGAAACAACTGCTTTAGGTATCATTTTTTCCCGACTTCTTTTGTAAAAAGCCTTGCTTGTGTAAACATTTTTACATTTTTTTTAAACATATTTAATCAAACAACTACTCTAGGCACACGTGAAGATATTGCGCAAATTACCTCGTAACATACTGTATCCTGTATTTTTGCAAGCTCGTCAACTTTTATCTGTTCTTTACCCTGTGTGCCTATCAAAACTACCTCATCTCCGAGGAAAACGCCTTTTACGCCGGTCACATCTATCATAGTCATATCCATTGTAATTCTTCCCGCAATAGGGCAACGTTTTCCTCCGACTAAAACATTGCCCTTATTAGACAATAGTCTGTTATAGCCGTCGGCATACCCTACTGGAATCGTGGCAATAACAGAAGCTCTGTTTGTAACAAAAGTTCTTCCGTAACTTACACAAAAACCCGCTGGCACTTTTCTTAGAAATATTATTTTTGTTTTCCATGAAAGCACAGATTTTAATTTTGGAAACCTCTCGACATGTTTAAAAGGATTAAGCCCGTAAAGACTCAATCCTGGACGGACCATATCAAGATGAGTGTGCTTATTTTTAAACAAAGCCGCTGAATTTGCGGAATGAGCAACAAACCTTAGACCTAAATCTGTACGCGCAAATCTAACGATTTTTGTAAAAATACTAAGCTGCTCACGCGTAAAAACAGGATCGGTATCTGCAACTGGATAATGAGTGTACATTCCTGCCATATTCACTTTAGGATTACGCGCAATTCTTTGCAATATGACATGCGCTGCTTCAGGCTGAGCGCCAATTCGACCCATACCGGTATCTATTTGCAAATGAAAATTTATCTTTTTATCTAGTTTTACGGCTAAATCTTCCAAAGCCGCAAGATCTGACGTTGTAAAAATAGTAGGAGTAAGGAAGTGCGCTACTGCGACCTGAAAATTTTCAAAAGGATAAATATTTCCCAAAATCAATATATTTGTTCTTACACCGGCTTCTCTAAATTGTATTCCCTCTTCAAGAGAAGAAACAGCAATCCAGTGAACTCCCGCTTTCTGCGCTTCTTTTGCAAACACAACCCCGCCGTGACCATAAGCATTTGATTTAATAACTGCCATGATTTTTGTGTCTTTAGCAATGTGCTTTTTAATCTCTTGCAAATTGAAGTGAAAATCGCTTTTGTCAATTTCGACCCATGTTTGTCTAAAAAAAACTTGCGATATTCCATTTGCTGCGGTTACTGCCGCAATGGGGGGTGGGTGTTTTTTCATTGATAACCATCCTGTATTTTGGATTCATCAGAGAATTTTGTGTACTCGCCTTCGAAAATTAAATTTATATCGCCTGTCGGACCGTTTCTCTGCTTTCCTATTATAAGAGTCGCTTTCTTTTGTAGTTTGACATCTTCTCTATTGTAATATCCCTCTCTGTAAAGCATAACGACAACATCAGCATCTTGTTCAATCGCTCCTGAATCTCTTAAATCAGAAAGTTGTGGCTTATTGTCTTTTCTGGCTCTGTCTTCAGTTCTTCTTGAAAGCTGCGACAAAACAACAACCGGAACATCTAAATCTTTAGCTAAGGCTTTCAGAGACCTTGAAATGTCCGATACTTCTTGCTGGCGGGATTCAAATTTTCTTCCTGAACCGCGTATAAACTGAATATAATCTACCACCACTAAAGCAAGGGGTTTGCCTTTTGCTTTAAGCTCTGTTGCAAGCTTTCTTGCTCTCGTTCTTAGTTCTATAACGCTTATATTAGAATCGTCATCAATAAAAATAGGCGCTTCTGCAATTTTGCTGGCTGCCGTAGTAAGCCTCGGCCAATCAGCAGGGCTGTACCGTCCGCTTCTTAATTTAGTAGCATTAACTCTTGCCAAAGAAGCTAAAAACCTTGACATCAATGTCTCTTGTGTCATTTCAAGAGAAAAAATAGCAACAGGTTTTTTTTCTTTAATAGCTACGTGTTCCGTAATATTTAAGGCAAGCGCTGTTTTACCCATCGATGGACGCGCTGCCAAAATTATAAGTTCAGACGGATGAAGCCCAGCAGTTTTAGCGTCAAAATCGGTAAATCCTGTCGAAAGACCTGAAATATCTTTAGGGTTGAAATGTAGTCTTTCAAGTTTTTGCAACATAGGACTTACAAGTTTAGAAACGCTTGTAAAACCTTTTTTGTCTTTTTGCTGTGAAATATTAAATAAAGCTGCCTGTGATTTATCTAATATTTCCTCAGGAGAATTTTGTTCGTTAAACGCATCGCTTACTATCGCAGAACCTGTATTAATAAGCTGTCTTGAAATTGATTTATCGCGTATAATCGAGGAGTAATGTTCGACATTTGCCGCAGTCTGTACAGAGTTAATTAAATTTGTAAGATAAGGTGCGCCTCCAACCTCGACAAGCATACCACTCTTTTTAAGAGCGTCGGAGACTGTGTACAAATCAACCGGCTGATTTTCAATATATAAGTCATATATTGCTAAAAAGATTTGTTTGTGCACCTCTTTATAAAAATCCCTCTCACTTATCGTATCCACAATTTTTAAAATGGCTTCTTTTTCTATAAGCATTGCGCCTAAGATAGCCATTTCAACGTCTATAGCCTGTGGTGGAACTCTTTCTATTGTATTTGCCATAGATTATTCCTATAGACGTTTCTTCATTAAAGTAGTTTCATTATTCCACATATCTGACAAACAAGAACTTAAACCTAGATTTGTCAGATCTTTTATGAACTACGATACTGCTTCACTTATAACGTCAAGCTTTATCTTCACCACAACTTCGGGATGAAGTCTCACGTTTATTTCATAGTTGCCGATCTCTCTAATGTTTTCGGAAAGAAGAATATCACGTTTATTCACTTCAAAGCCTTTCTCTTCAAAGATTTTTGAAATGTTTACAGGTGTTATTGAACCGAAAAGTTTGCCATTTTTACCAATTTTAACTCTTGCCGTAAATTCAACAGCTTCCATCTTGGAAGCAACTTCTCTAACAACACCGATTGTTTCTTCTCTCTGTTTTTCAAGTTTTACTCTTTCTCTTTCCCAAATTTTAAGGTTCTTAGAGGTAGCTTCCATTACTAGATTTTGTGGAACAAGATAATTTCTCGCAAATCCGGGCGCAACTTCTTTAATCTCACCCTGACGCCCAATATTAGTAATATCGGATCTTAATATAACTTTCATTCCCCCTCTCCTATCCGAAATATTTTATGAACCTATAAAAACATAAATTACTTTACCGCAAAAGGTAACATCGCAAGCATTCTTGCTCTTTTAATCGCCGTATCAAGTGCTCTTTGATGCTTTGCACATGTACCGGTCGCGCGACCTGAAAGTATTTTTCCGTTTTCGGTTACAAACGTACGAAGTAAACCTACATTTTTATAATCTATTTCTAACTTGTCAGCACAGAAACGGCAAACTTTTCTTCTTATTGGTCCACCCCTTTTAAATCTCCCTCTGGGACGACCTTGACCTTCAAACGAATTTCGAGATCTCGCCTGCCCTGACGATTTCTTTGTATATGCCATATTTTTCCCCCAACCGTTTAAAACGGTATATCCTCATCATCGCAAGAATTATCAACATGTTCACGCGATTCGCTTACACCGTCGACAGGTGGTACTGCACCTGTCGCAACATTTGACTGTTTTATTACTGAAAGAAACTGTACTCTAGAAGCCACAACTTCTAAGCGACTTCTCCTAGTACCGTCAGCTCCTTCCCATTTATTTGTTTGAAGTCTTCCCTCTACATGCACAGGAAGCCCCTTTTTCAACCGCTCACCGCATCTTTCCGCCTGTACGTCCCAAACAATGATCGGAACAAACGTCGGATCGGCATCTCTCCATTCACCCGTAACGGAATCTTTCATTCTCCTGCTTATAGCTATATCAAACGAACAAACTGCCTTTCCAGTACCTGTGCGTCTAAGTTCAGGGTCTCTTGTAAGTCTGCCAACCATAACAACACTATTCTGCTCCGGCAAGCGGAGACTGTTCTGTTGCTGATCCATTTTGCTTTACCTCCTCCGTTGCTTGTGACTCTGCCACCACGACTTCTGCTTTCGCAGGCTTTACAGTTGCTGATCCATTTTGCTTTACCTCCTCCGTCGGTTGTGACTCTGCCACCACGACTTCTGCTTTCGAAGGCTTTGCAACAGCTTTTTTCTTTTCAACTTTAATCGTCAAAAACCTTATAACTGAACTGTTAAATTTGAAAAAGTTCTCAAGAGCGTTAACCATCTCGCCGTTACCGCTAAGTTCCATATAAACATAGCTCCCCTCATTAAATTTATTAATGGGATAAGCGAGTCTTTTTCTTCCCATCTGCTGAACTGTCTTTACAATTCCCTGTGAAACTTCGATTGTCTTTACTACTTTTGTTGTGAGTTCTTCGACCTTGTCAGCTGGTAGTTCAGGGGAAGTGATAAACGTGTTTTCATAATTCATACCTTACATCTCCTTTTTGGAATTCCACTAAAGATTTTACTCTTTTGGGTTTAGCCTTACGTAGGTACGTAGAGCAAAGCTTGTCGATTATTATACAAAATAAATAATATTTTTCAACCTGTTACAAAATGGCATTGTTAATGATATTTTTTACTTGAGAAAATGTAATAATATGGCTTTTTGGGCATGAAGTCTGTTTCCTGCCTCCGTAAATATTGAAGCCTCGTATTTATCCATAACATCTGTTGTTATTTCTTCCCCTCTTATTGCAGGAAGACAATGCAGAACTATGCATTTTGAAGAAGCTTTTTTGAGCAACTCACTATTCACCTGATAAGAAGCAAAAAGCTTTTTTCTTTTCTTTTCTTCGGCTTCAAAACCCATAGATGTCCACACATCAGTATAAATTACATCGGCATTTTTTGCCGCATTAATATCACTTGTGATTTTAATCTCAGCACCTGTTGAAGATGTGTGTTCTAAAGCTTTATCTAACACTTCTTTTTTAGTGGAATACTCTTTCGGAGATATTATCGTTAAATCAAGCCCCAAAACAGCAGATATCGCAAGAAGTGAGTTTGAGATGTTATTACTATCTCCAATATAAACAATTTTAATTTTCTTTAAAGCTTCAATATTTTTTACCTTATGGAGTTCCATAATAGTCATAACATCAGCTAGAATCTGACACGGGTGCTCATGGTCTGTAAGACCATTTATAACAGGAATTGTAGAATATTTTGCAAATTCCTCTACATCGGCACGTTTAAACGCTCTTACCATAAGACCGTCTAAGTAATGTGATAAGACCAACGATGTATCATGTATGGATTCGCCTCTTGAACGCTGCATTTTCTCTACATCAAGAATAATCGGTGTCCCCCCAAGTTGAACCATGGCAGCAGCAAAAGAAACCATTGTCCTTGTCGAAGGCTTTTCCAACAAAAGACCTAAAGTCCTGCCTTTAAAAACATCAAGTCTTCTTTTCTTACTTTTAAGCTCAAACGCTTTATTTAAGATTGTTTTTACTTCTGCTGCTGATAAATCGTAAATTGATAACAAATCTTTTTTTGTCATGATTTTTACCCACGTTGTTAAAGTTATTTAAATAATTTGCATTGATTTTACAACAAATAAATGCTCAAGTCAACTGGGTGTAAAATCCCATAATGACAAACACATGAAATCTTTTTTTGATTTTTGACTACACATGGTAGAGCTAAATAACAGTTCATAGAATTTGCTCAAGTTTAAAATCACGCCTCAAGAAACTTTTTCCATGTGTTTTACATGCATGTATGAAATTCTATGCTGTCTTTAAAAAGTCCGAAAGAAATGATAGAATAAAGGGCGTAGTCATAGTGTAGATATTTTTCCAAACTCATGATTTGAAATCTTGCCTTTTTGTTTGCCTTTACTAGGTTTCTACGTTTACAAGTCGTAGCAGCCAGAGACTTTTAGAGATTTCAATATTAACAACACTGAAATTGCTTTGTCGGTTCTTTTTTAGTTTACCGTCAAATATCTTTTGAATCGTTGGCTTGCCGCAAGGCGACGCCAGACGCAAGTGATAATTTGGAAAAAAATCTAATGCAGAAAATTTATAAAAAAGGACTATAGAATTTTGACCTGCTCAAAGGTTAGAATTTTAAATGAGATTATGAAAAGAAATGATGTAAGAAATGTTGCTATCATAGCACATGTAGACCATGGTAAAACAACTATAGTTGATTCTCTATTGAAATTTTCAGGACAGTTTATCGTTAAAAGCGATGAAGCTCAGGATATGGTTTTGGATTCTAATCCTCTTGAAAGAGAAAGAGGCATAACCATTTTGGCAAAATGTACTTCTGTAAACTATAAAGGAAACACCATAAACATAGTAGATACTCCTGGACATGCTGATTTTGGTAGCGAAGTAGAAAGGGTTTTAAAAATGGTTGACGGTGCAATACTTATGGTTGACGCGGTTGAAGGTCCCATGCCACAAACACGTTTTGTTTTAAGAAAGGCTCTTGTCTTGGGATTAAAGCCTATCGTTATTATCAATAAGATGGACAGATCTAATGCGACTCCAAGCGCTGTTGTAGATAATGTTTTCGATTTGTTTATGAAACTTGGCGCAACAGACGAACAACTTGATTTTCCAATTCTCTATGCTTCAGGGCGGGAGGGCTGGGCAAGCACAACCATGGAAAATAGGGGAATGGACATAGAACCTGTTTTTATAACAATTTTATCTCATGTTTCGCCACCGGAAGCAAATATTGAAAAACCTCTTCAAATGCAAATAACGATGCTCGGTTATAATAGCTTTTTAGGCAATGTAGGCATAGGCAGAATTTTAAATGGTGTTGTAAAAAAAGGTCAGACCATAGCGCTTGTAAACGATGTGAATATAAATTCTCCTAAAATTACAAAAGCGGTACGTATAGACAAATTTTACGGACTCGGAAAGCAAGAAGTTGAAAATGCGCAAGCAGGAGATATAGTGTCCATAGCCGGTCTTGAAGGCATAGAAGTGGGCGACACAGTGTGCAGTATTGACAATATATTTCCACTACCAAAACTTTCTATAGACGAGCCTACGGTTTCAATGAATTTTCTTGTAAATAACTCGCCTTTTGCAGGACGTGAAGGTAAATTTTTGACAAGTAGACATATAAAAGCACGTCTTGAGAAAGAGGCGCAAACAAATGTTGGCTTAAAAGTTGAGACTTTGGAAGGAGAAGGAAGATTTAAAGCCTCAGGAAGAGGAGAGTTGCATTTAACTATTCTAATTGAAACCATGCGTCGCGAAGGTTTTGAGCTTTCAGTTTCAGCTCCTGAAGTTATATATAAAGAGAAAGATGGAAAGATTTACGAACCGATGGAATTTCTTACTTTAGATATAGAAAGCCAGCATCAAGGAGCTGTTTTTGAACTTGTCGGCAAAAGAGCTGCAAAGCTTGAAAATATGGTCAGCGAAGGCGAAAATAGAATACGTCTTGAATACATAATACCTTCTAGAGCTTTAATAGGTTTTAAAAATGAGTTTTTAACTAACACACGCGGGCAGGGAATTATGCATCATAGCTTCTATGATTATCTACCTAAGGTCAACGTTGCAGATTTAAGAACAAACGGAGTTTTTATAGCAAAAGAGCAGGGCAAAACTACAGCTTACGCATTAGATAGTTTACAAACCGGCGGACAGCTCTTTGTAGAACCCGGTGTTGAAGTATATGAAGGAATGATAGTAGGACAAAATTCCAGAGAAAACGATTTGGTCGTAAATCCGTGTAAGTTAAAAAAGTTGAGCAATATGAGAAGTAAAGGATCCGATGATGCTGCAATGCTTACGCCTCCCAGACTTATGAATCTTGAGCAATCTGTTGAGTATATTGCCCAAGACGAACTTGTAGAAATTACTCCAAATTCAATACGTTTAAGAAAAAAGATTTTAAACCATCTGTTAAGAAAACGTTCTTCGCAAAATGAATCCGAAGAATAAAATTTATAGCTAACTTAGAGGAAAAACTTATGAAAAAACTTTTAGTTGCGCTTGCGGCATGTTGTGGTATAGTGTCTCAATCTTTTGCAACAGAAGCTGAATTATCGAAAGATTCATTAGACCTCTTGCATAACTAAGTATTAAATTCAGAATTACAAATACCTGCAATCAAGTTAAATCGCAGTCCAAAGCGTCTTCTGCTATTACTTATCTATTCTCGAGACTATTTTGAACCTTTT
>BNVV01000023.1 GCA_025998355.1 Endomicrobiia bacterium | reverse complement strand
TTTAATTTTTTCTGGAGTAGCACGCCTTCTGTTTACGAGTGAAGCGTTCTTTTTATCGCACGAATTTAAAGCAAGACCAAATAAAGCAAGTACACTTAATACTCTTTTCAGTTTCATCATTTTTTCCCCGCTCTTTTGTTATTTTTGCTGCTTAGTTGTTATGGCATAGAATGTGTGTATACAAACTCACCCGCATCTTTGAGACTACAACACGGTACAACTTAAAGTGATTTAACTATACATTTAGTTATCATTTTCACTACCCCCCCCCCCCACCTTATTAGATAACTAAATTTTATGTCTTCCTTGCCTGTTTGTTAACAATCAGAGACCATCCCCATGGCCATAAGGTTTGAGAATAAAACTAGCTACACGAATGCCACAACCGCAAGATCGCGGGAAAATTACTGAAAGTCTATTTGCATATAATTAATTTAATTATACTTTCAAAGAAGCGTTATAGGTTTAAAACGAGGGACTAATAATTTCATTACACTCCATGCCAACAAATAAGCAGTTGCGCAGAAAACGAACATTACAGTGTATCCTGTCTCAGTGTGTCCAGTTGCCTTGTAATAATCAAACAGCCAGCCGCCGATTTTAGAAACCAGAACACCGCTAATTCCGCCTGCCATGCCACCTATCCCTATTATTGAAGCCACAACTTTTTTAGGAAACATATCAGACACCGTAGTAAAAAGATTTGCCGACCATGCTTGATGCGCTGACATTCCTATCCCTATTAAAAAGACAGGCAGCCAGCAACCAAGTATTTTACCAAAAGGCTGCGCAAGCAGCACAACAAGAGGAAAAAATGCAATAACAGCCATTGCTGTCATGCGAGCAGAGTACATCTTCATACCTTTGTTGATAAAGTAAGTAGGCAACCATCCTCCGCACACGCTGCCTACCATGGTCATAGTGTACATCACTGCTAGAGGCATCGCTATTTGAGTGCCTTCCATATTATAGGCTGTTTTAAGAAAAGCCGGCATCCAAAATAGAAAAAACCACCACACCCCATCAGTAAAAAATTTACCTGATATAAAAGACCATGTTTGTCTGTATTTTAGAAGGTGAAACCAGTGGATTTTATTTTCACTATTTTCCCTGTTAATATCATTTTTAACAGATTGGTCTTCAGGATCGCTGTGAATATAATTGTATTCCGCTTCATTTATTTTTCCCTTTTCAAGAAGTTTTTTTGGACTATCATAGTAATATTTCCAAAAAATTAACCATAGAAATCCTATTGCGCCTACTACAATAAAAGCATATTCCCAGCCAAAATATTTCGATATAAACGGTACACTAAGAGGAGCAATAACCGCTCCGATATTAGCTCCGGAATTGAAAACACCTGTTGCAAGCGAACGTTCTTTTTTAGGAAACCACTCTGCTGTTGTTTTAATAGCTGCCGGAAAGTTTCCGGCTTCGCCTATACCCAGACAGATACGCGCAACAATAAAACCTATCACAGATACCGGCATTACAATGCCAAAAACTGAAAGCCAGGGAGACACAACTTTACCTATGCTGTTTGCAAAAGCGTGCGTCATTGCGCCTATTGACCATACTACTAAAGCCCATACATATCCTTTTTTAGTACCAAGCTTATCTATAAATTTCCCTACAAAAAGCATACTTA
This sequence comes from Endomicrobiia bacterium, assembly GCA_025998355.1. Taxonomy (GTDB): domain Bacteria; phylum Elusimicrobiota; class Endomicrobiia; order Endomicrobiales; family Endomicrobiaceae; genus Endomicrobiellum. The sequence continues at coordinate 15,554 of BNVV01000023.1, read as the reverse complement.
TTGCATAACAAAACTGAAAAGCGGAAGTAATATTAGCATAATCAGTATTTGTCCAGTTAAATTTCTTCGACAGAGATGTCTGTAATAAGCTTAACACTTGTCTGTCAACATAATTTATCGTAGTAGCAAAAAATAAAAGAGCACAAATAATCCATCTGTAATTAGTCATCTTCCGTTTGATTTTGTTGATATTCTCAAACTTTTCATTTTGTACCATGATAAAATCCTTTTGAAAAACAATCTAACTTAAACTACATTTCGATGTCTCTAAAAACACCCAGCTTTTCTACTTTTAGGATTTTTTGTACGATTTTTTGCAAAATTTTAAAAATTTCTTGCCAAACTTTTAAAATCTCTGCTTCTCCCCCCCCTACTCCCCAGTTTAAGGCAAAACTGCCTAACTTATCGCCTTTTTAGGCAATCCTAACCCTCTTGTTTAAAATCTTGGAGATTAAATTTAAAATAATGAACAGCATTATTATAGGAAATATCGGAAACTATTTTGGAAAGCATTTTAATATCGTAAGGATATTCGCCGTTTTCAACCCAAGTACCTATCAAATCGCAAAGAATACGTCTAAAATATTCATGTCTTGTATAAGATAGAAAACTCCGCGAATCGGTAAGCATTCCGATAAAATTACTTAAAATGCCCAAATTAGCAAGAGAAGTGAGTTGCTCTATCATCCCTATTTTATGATCGTTAAACCACCATGCCGATCCCTGTTGTATTTTACTTAAAGCCGAACTGTCTTGAAAACATCCTAATATTGAAGCTATAACGGCATTATCATTTGGATTAAGACTATATACTACTGTTTTTGGAAGTTGGTTAGTAGAATCAAGAGCATTAAGAAAATCTACAACCTGAGAACTAGGAGTAAAATTATTTATACAGTCATGCCCTGTATTAGGACCAAGTTTATCAAACACAAGCGTATTATTATTCCGCTTGCAGCCATAATGCAATTCCATAACTAGGTCATTTTTTGAATATTCTTTCCCTGCAAAAAGCATAAAGGCAAATTTATATTTTAGCTCTTCTTCTTTACTAAGAACGCCACCTTTTAATTTTTTGTCAAATATTGCCTCTATTTCCTTATCTGAAGCCGGAGCATACATAATGTATTCAAAAGCATGATCTGTCGCTCGACACCCAAAAGAAATAAAAAACTCTAATCTTTTTTGGAAAGCCTGCTTTAACGATGCAAAAGAAATAATATTAATACCACTTACTTTAGAAAGTTTGGCAATATAATCTATGAAAAATGGGGTTTCTATGTCCATCATTTTATCAGGACGCCAAGCGGGAAGAACCTGTACATCAAAAGATTTATCTTCCCTAATTTTTTTATGCCACTCGAGAGTATCGACTGGATCATCAGTAGTGCAAATTAATGTAACACCAGATTGCTTTATCATACCTCGCGCAGACATAGATTTCTCTTGTAGTTTTTTGTTGCACAATGTCCACACTTCTTCCGCAGTTTTGCTATTTAAAACTCCCTCATAACCAAAATATTTCCTAAGCTCAAGATGGCTCCAATGGTAAAGGGGATTTCCTATTGCTCTTTCAAGAGTTTCTGCCCACTTTTGAAACTTTTCTCTATCCGTAGCATTGCTGCCGGTAATATATTTTTCTTCAACGCCATTGGAACGCATTTGACGCCATTTATAATGATCCCCCTCAAGCCAACACTGGCTTATATTTCCAAACTGTCTGTCTTGCGCAATTTCTTCAGGGCTAATGTGGCAATGATAATCCAAGATAGGTCTTTTGGCTGCACACTTATGAAAAAGTTCTTTTGCTGTTTCCGTTGAAAGTAAAAAATCTTTGTCAAGAAAATTTTTCATAATTTTCCTCCAGTTTTATTTTAAACGCCCGAATATGCCTGAAATCCTCCATCTACTGCAATGATACTGCCGGTAACAAAACCCGATGCATCTTCGTCGCAAAGCCATGAAAGCGTGCCGAATAAATCATCTACCTGTCCAAAACGTCTCATGGGTGTATGACCAATAATTTTGTGTGATCTTTCTGTAAGAGAACCATCAGGATTTGTTAAAAGCGTTTTATTTTGATTGGTTAGAAAAAACCCAGGCGCAACGGCATTTACACGCACACCTTGTTGCGCAAAGTATACTGCCAGCCATTTTGTAAAATTATCAATCGCCGCTTTTGCCGCGCTATAACCAAGTACTTTAGTCATTGGACATTGTGCCGACATACTTGAAAAGTTTATAATTACAGCACCTTTTACGCCAAGCATACGCTTTGCAAAAAGCTGTGTAACAATAAATGTTCCAAGAAAATTTACCGAAAAAACTCTCCCTATTTCATTTGAATCAAGACTAAAAAAAGAACGAACTTTTGGATCATCCAAATCATTAGTAGCGAAAGTTTCATTTGTGGTACTGGCATTCGGCATATTACCGCCTGCGCCATTTATGAGGATGTGATACTGTCCAAAATCTTTATATATCTGCTCTTCTGTCTTGATAAGATTGCCCTTATCAAGAACATCGCAACCATAGGCTTTTGCTGTATTACCAGCAGCTATAATCTCATCTGCAGTGCGTTGCGCATGTTTAAGTTCTCTACTTAAAACAGCCACTTTAACACCTTTTGAGGCCAATTCTTTTGCATAAGCACTAAGTAACACACCGCCGGCTCCGGTTACAACAGCCACCTTTTTATTCCATTCCATGCTACCTCCCTTTACGCATTATTTGTGCCTCTCTTGTCACCTCATTGGCATTGTATTAACCCTAGCATTATCTCTGTACTCGGCCTGATGCATCTCCACTGGCAAGTTTTTTAACTTCGTCAACTGAAACATTGTTATAGTCACCTTCAATACTATGCTTTAAACAGCTAGCGGCAACCGCAAACTCTATCGTTTCTTGTCCTGAATATCCGCTTATTAAAGAATATATCAGTCCGGCACCAAAAGAATCACCACCGCCCACGCGATCAACAATATGTATCATATATTCCCTACTAAAGAAAAAATCCTTTCTGTCATAAAGCATAGCTGCCCATCGATTATCATTGGCAGAGAGAGAGCTTCTAAGAGTTATCGCCACTTTTGAGAAACTAAATCTTTTTTCTAATTCCTGCGCTACCTCTTTATAACTATCATAGTTAACTTTACCAGAAGATACATCCGTATGTTTTGCTTTTATATTAAAAACGTCGCCAGCATCTTCTTCATTTGCTATACAAACATCTACATATTTACAAAGCTCCCCCATAACTTTGCTCGCTTTCTCTTTAGTCCACAGTTTGTTTCGATAATTCAAATCGCAACTAATAGTGATTTTCTTTTCTTTGGCAATTTTGCAGGCTTCAATGCATATTTGCGCTATATTATCACTTAAAGCTGGCGTAATACCAGTAAAGTGAAACCATTGCGCATCTTCAAAAATTTTATCCCAGTCAAAATCTTCTTTTGAAGCCGTAGCTATAGAAGAACCTGATCTATCGTAAATAACTTTAGAGGGACGCTGACTCGCGCCTTTTTCCAAAAAGTATATACCAACACGTTCTCCACCGCTCATTATAAAAGAGGTATCAACATCGTACTTCTTTAAAGAATTTATGCCAGCTTGTCCTAATTCATGTTTAGGCATTTTGCTTACAAAAGCTGCTTTAAGTCCGAAATTTGCTAAAGAAACAGCAACATTAGCTTCTCCTCCTCCATAAGTGGCGCCGTAATTGTCAGTTTGTACAAAACGATAATACCCTTCAGGCGCAAGTCTAAGCATTAATTCTCCAAATGTTATTACTTTCTTTGACATTTTCAGCCCCCTTTGTACATTATTTTTTTTCTACCAGGTGGACAGCAAAATTTCCTATTTCTTCTTTCAGATATATATTGCGCAAATTTCCCTCTTCATCGTACAATGCAGTTTTATAATCAAATACGACGCCGTTTTGTTCTAAATGGTACGCTGCACGCATTACATTATTTGTGCGGATAGCAATGTGTCCGTTTTTACCAAAAAACTGTTTTTTCATAACCTCTATACTGGAACCAGCAAAAAAAGATCCGGAACGTTCTTGCTTTATAAAACCAAATAAAGTTTCAAACCGTTTTGACGTTTCATCTGCAGAAACAACATCCAACATATTAATACCTATGTGTTGCACTTCAAAGCCAAGCATAGTAAATAAAGCTTCTTTACTTAACTTTGTAATAGTTTTATAATCGCCATTTTTAATCAATTCTTTATTAACCATCCAGCTACCACCACAGGCGATTACTTTATTGAATGAAAGATATGTATTCAAATTTTTTATATCAATCCCTCCTGTTGGCATAAATTTTATGTTTGTATATGGCGCAGCCATGGCTTTAACCATATTAATACCGCCGGCAGCTTCTGCAGGAAAAAACTTAACAATGTCAAGTTTGAACTCTATGGCAACTTCCACATCGCTTGGATTTGCGCAGCCCGGAATTATCGTAATGCCTTTATCAAGACAATACCTGACAATTTTGGGATTTAGGCCGGGACTAACTATAAATTTAGCACCTGCAGCAACCGCTTTGTCAACTTGTTCCACAGTTAGAACTGTACCCGCCCCGACAAGCATTTTAGGCACTTCTTTACAAATAGTCCTTATTGATTCTTCTGCAGCCGTAGTCCTAAATGTTATTTCCATACACTTTATACCACCGTCATAAAGTGCTTTTGCAAGAGGCAAAGCCTGTTGAGAATTATCAAGCACGACAACCGGCACTATCCCTATCTTTGAAATTTCCATTAATAAATCATTCATTACACTCTCCCTAGCATAAATTTATAACGCCGATTTTTGTTTATTCAACGTATCCCAAATGCCAAGCAAATACATAATCCCCAATGCTCTATCGTAAAGACCATATCCCGGACGCAATCCTGAGCGAGATTCTTCATTCCAAATATGCCTACCATGATCCGGACGAATATAATACTTAAATCCTATATCGCAAAATGTACGCACAATTTCCACAATGTCCAAAGAACCATCGCAAGCGCGATGAGAGCTTTCTATAAAATCACCATTGTCAAAACGTTTTACATTTCTAATATGGGCAAAAAATATTTTATCTTTAACGGTTTTAATCATATCAACAATATCATTTTTGTCAGACGATCCCAATGAACCAGTACAAAAAGTAATGCCATTTGACGAACTGTTAACAAGGCCCAAGTACTTTAGCATATTTTCTTTGGAAGTTATAAGTCTTGGAAGTCCAAAAATACTCCATGGTGGATCGTCAGGATGTATTGCCATTTTTATACCGCTTTCCTCTGCGACGGGAATAATCTCTTGTAAAAAATATTTTGCATTTTCAAAAAGATCATCTATGGTAAAACCTTCATAAGCCTTAAATAGCTCTCTTATTTTAGATAATCTTTCTTTCTCCCAACCGGGCATTGATATCAATCCTTTTTGCTTTGACATGGTATCAAGAAATTCATAGGGGTTAAGTGAATCAATTTTTGATTTTTCATAAAAAAGTGCTGTTGAACCATCTGGGAGAGCTTTATATAAGTCCGTTCTTGTCCAATCAAAAACCGGCATGAAATTATAACAGACCACTTTTACACCGGCTTTGCCAAGATTTTTAAGAGTATTCTTGTAATTTTCTATATATTTTTTACGGGAGGGAAGTCCAAGCTTTATATCTTCGTGTACATTAACGCTTTCAACTACTTCATTATTAAAACCTGCATTAGAAAGGTAATCTTTTACTTGGTTAATTCTATCCATTTCCCAGTGCTCGCCCGCCGGCATATCATGTAATGCCCACACTATTCCTTTAACTCCAGGTATTTGTTTGACAAAACTTAAAGGAATTGTGTCAAGTTTTTCCCCATACCACCGAAATGTAATTTGCATGAAAACACTCCTCCTGGTAAACGTTAATCTTTTTTTAATTGAAAAATAATAGACCAACCCGTTACATAAACCACACTTTCAAATGGGTTTCTCCAAAACCCCATGGTTTTTACGGATTTCTGTATTTACCATGCTAACCTTGCAAGGCATCTCGTCGTAAAAATATCACCTGGTACCAAAACTAAATACATAACAGCAGTAACTTGTTAAAGTTTTTAGAGACGCCCAAACGTATGCAGATAATCATTTTCTTTCTTCTTCTTCCATAGAGACTGCCGCGCAACCCCTTGAATGATAAAGTAAGATCAACGGCAATAAATATTTAGGCAAGAAGTTGATCTAGTATTCAATTAACTTTAACTTCGGTGTAAAACTAGTTTGACTATAAATAAACTTAAATTACAGAATAAAGATTTACCATTTCTATAGCACTCATTGCAGCATCGGAGCCTTTATTACCTGATTTAGTTCCAGCTCTTTCAACAGCTTGTTCTATGGAATTTGTTGTAAGAACTCCAAAAATAACAGGTACTTTTTCTTGAAGCCCGATAGATGCAATCCCCTTTGAAACTTCCGCTGAAACATAATCAAAATGTGGAGTAGATCCTCTTATAACACAACCTAAACAAATTATTCCGTCGAATTTACCCTCTATAGCAATTTTCTTTGCGACGGATGGAATTTCAAAAGCTCCTGGAACCCAATAGACAGAAATATCATCGTCAGCAACCAAATGCCTCCTGAGCATATCTTCTGCGCCGCTTACAAGTCTACTGGTTATAAACTCATTAAATCTCGATGCCACTATTGCAAATTTTTTTCCTTCGGCATTTAACTGCCCACTGATAATTTTCATTTTTTTCTCCATTTTGTTATTGCTTTGAGTTTGTCTAAAAACTCGAACGATTTTTGTAGATTTTAGTATTTACCGCACCAATCCTTGTTTTAAGCACGTTGTCGTAAAAACAACGTTGTTACCAAAACAAGTTCAAGAATTAACAGTGGCTTTGCCATATAAGTTTTTAGACAGACTCCACTGTAATACAAATAAGCGCAATGACAAAAATTTATACTGTTTTTAACATATGACCCATCTTATCTTTTTTAGTTTTTAAATATTTCTCGTTTGATTTAGTAGGACAAATTTCAATTGGAATTCTTTTTGATATCTTTAGACCGTATCCTTTAAGACCAATTATTTTCTTTGGATTATTAGTCATTAAATTTATACTTTTTATACCGAGATAAAAAAGTATTTGCGCTCCTATTGCATAGTCTCTTAAGTCCGAAGTAAAACCAAGAGCAATATTAGCCTCAACCGTGTCCATACCTTTCTCTTGTAAATGATAAGCTTTCAACTTATTTACAAGACCTATGCCTCTGCCTTCCTGATGCATATACAAAACTACACCCTGACCTTCTTTTTCAATAGCTTTCAAGGCCGTTTCGAGCTGATCTCCACAATCACACCTTAAAGAATGAAAAACATCTCCTGTTTCACATGAAGAATGTACTCTTACCAAAACGTTTTTTTTGCCTTTTACATTACCCTTTACAACCGCAAGATGAGAATCTTTGGTTATAATATCTTCAAATAAAATAAGTTTAAATTCTCCAAACTTTGTAGGAAAATTAACGCTTACAACTTCTTTTACAAGTTTTTCCGTGCAACGTCTATAATTTATAAGTTCTTCTATTGTTACTATTTGCAATTTATATCTCTTTGCAAACTTTATCAAATCATGAGTCCTTGCCATTGTACCGTTATCATTCGTTATTTCGCATATAACCCCAGCAGGATAAAGCCCGGCAAGCTCGGCCAAATCAACAGCTGCTTCTGTATGCCCATTTCTAACCAAAACGCCGCCATCTTTACATCTCAACGGAAATATATGTCCTGGTTTTGCAAAATCCTCCGATTTTGCAGTTTCATCGATAAGCTTTCTTACAGTAATACATCTGTCATAAGCCGATATACCAGTTGTAGTGCCTATTTTATAATCAGTAGATACAGTAAAAGAGCAACATTTTGTTTCGGTAGATTGCTCAACCATATTTTCTATTCCAAGTTTTTCAAGTCTTTTATGCTTCATAGGAACGCAAACAAGACCTCTGCCATACTTTGTCATAAAATTTATAACTTCAGGCGAAACTTTCTCGGCAGCGCAGACCAAATCACCTTCATTTTCTCTGCCAGGATCATCAATAACAACGACCATCTTCCCTGCTTTAATGTCTTTAATTGCATTTTCTACCGATGCAAAAACATTGTTTTTTTTCATATTAAATAAAACCGTTTCCTTTCAACGTTTCAAGCAAAATACCATTTGTTTTGTTTGTTATAAACTTCTCTATATATTTAGCAAGAATGTCTACCTCAATATTTACTTCATCGCCAACTTTTTTAAACTGCATAATTGTATTATTAAAAGTTTCGGGTATAATAAAAGCTTCAAAACCGGAATTTAGTAGAGACGCAATTGTTAAACTTATTCCGTCAACTGCAATGGAACCTTTTTCAACGCAATAAGCAGATATATTTTTTCCGCAGGAAAACACAACTCGATAAAATTCTTTTAGCTTTTCTATTTTCTCTATTTTAGCAATGCCGTCGACATGTCCGTTGACTATATGTCCTCCAAAACGTGAAGAAAGTTTAAGAGCTCTTTCTAAATTAACTTTTGAATTTTGTTTTAACCTTGAAAGCGTTGTAATTCTATCGGTACTAGGGCTGTAATCGGCAATAAAAGTACTTTTATTTAAATTAACAGCAGTCAAGCATACTCCGTTGACAGAAATACTATCGCCTTTTGCAATATTGTCAAGTTTTGTATCTAATTCAATCTGCGAAGATAAAATATTCTTAACTGTACCTATGTCTTCAATCAAACCTGTAAACATTCTTGATTCCTTTTCTTGCTATCATGTCTGTTTTTTAGTAATCCATTATCTTGCGGTTGTTAATCTCACCATGTCTTTTGCATTATACCGATCCCGCAGGGATTTTCATGCTTTCATTTTACTATGGTTTGTCCGCGCAAATAATACTATTTGCAATCATAGCAGACAAAATAAATTCCATAAACAACCTAGACAAAGTTTACAGGAACGCTTGGGATTATATCTTTTTCAAGGACTTTTTTCTACTTTTTTAAATTGATTGATTGCTGCCTTGCTGGAAGCGGAAAGTGGCAGTAACCAAAGAAGCAAAAACAAAGCAAGGAAAAGCACAAGAGCGTGAAACTGGCGCGGCTAAAGTGAGAAAATGCTGATTTGGGCAAAAAAGGAGGAGCGATGATGAGATTCTAAAAAAACAATTGCGATTATCTTCATACCAGTAATGCGACAACGGTTTTCTTTAGTACATCGAAGTTTATTGCAACAGGCGCTCATAGACATTTGACTATTATATATGCTACACCATTAGCATTAACAAAAATAGCTTGGCTTGTTGTCCACTAAATCGTGGGCTCTGGTATCAATTAAAAAAGGAGTTGGTATGAATTTTTCATCTTATACAAATACGGCTTTGACTGCCGCAAAAGCTGGCTCTGAGGTACTTATTAAATATTACAACAATGTGCTTGATATCGAGTACAAAGGGGAAATCGACCCTGTTACTCAGGCTGATAAAAATTCTCAAAAAGCGATCATAAAGATGATAAAAGATGTTTTTCCCGAACACGGTGTTTTAGCGGAAGAAGATGGCGTAAATGAAGTAAATAAAGATTACTGTTGGATTATAGATCCTCTTGATGGCACAGTAAATTTTATTCACGGACTGCCCATGTTTTGTGTTTCAATAGGATTAAAATGTAAAGATGAAATTATTTCAGGCGTAATCTATTCTCCTATTATGCAGGAAGTTTTTGTCGCTGAAAAGAACAAGGGCGCGTGGCTTAATGGTAAAAAAATCAAAGTTTCAACAATAGAAGATCCTATCCGCTCTTTAGCTGTTACGGGATTTCCTTACTATATTAAAGAAAAAAGCGATCGAGTAATGAAGAATTTTCAAAATGTAGTGTTTGAATCTCAAGGAATTAGAAGATTAGGGTCTGCTGCTTTGGATATGGCGTATGTTGCGTGCGGACGTTTTGAGTTCTTTTGGGAAGAAGGTTTAAAGCCATGGGATATTGCCGCAGGTACTTTAATAGTTAAAGAAGCCGGAGGGAAAGTGTCTGATTATAGTGGCGACGCAGAAGGTTCTGTGTTTAAAGACACAATGCTTGCATCCAACGGAATTACAATGCATAAAAAAATACTTAAGGTTATAAGTGATAAAAAATAAGAAGCAATGCGTATTAAAAATAATAAAAATTTTAGAAAAAGATTTGGGACAAGTTAAATGTGCGCTTAATTTTTCAACTCCTTTCGAGTTGCTTACCGCGGTGATATTATCTGCGCAGTGTAGAGATGAAAGAGTTAATAAGATAACCGAGAATCTTTTTAAAAGATATAAGAGCATAAGTGATTACGCAAATGCTGATATTTCAGAGTTTGAAAACTATATAAAATCCGCAGGTTTTTTTAGAAATAAAGCTAAGAATATTGTTAAATCCGCAAAGTTAATAATAGATATGCATAACGGAGTTGTTCCTCATGCTATGGAAGAACTCCTTAAACTCCCCGGTGTTGCAAGAAAAACGGCAAATGTTGTTTTAGGTAACGCTTTTGGTAAAGCCGCAGGGATTGCTGTCGATACGCATGTTATTAGAATTGCAAATTTACTTAAACTTACAAAATATGACGACCCTGTTAAAATTGAGAAAGATTTAATGAAAATTGTACCGAAAGAATATTGGATAAAATTCTCTTTCTATATACAGGTTTTGGGAAGAAGAATTTGTAAAGCAAGAAATCCAAATCATGAGATTTGCGCTCTTAATAAAATTTGTCCGTCAGCGCTCATAGCCAACTAACTTTATATTTAAATTACCTCTTGCAAAACAATTAAGATTTCCTCCAGAATCTTAAAGCAGCGCAAAATTTACTAGTATTTTAAATTAGTTGGCTACATATTTAAAGACTAAAGCAATTATATTTTCAATTGAAATTTGATGTGATATTTTATACAATCACAAAATCATGAATACAACAGACACTATTATTAATCTTGCACTTGAAGAAGACGGCGTTTTTAAAGATATTACAACGAAAGAGTTTGTGCCAAAGGATAAAAAAGCTAAAGCAGTTTTAATTGCAAATAAGCCGGGAGTTCTTTGCGGAACTGATATTTTTATAAAAGTATTTAAAATTATAGACAAAAGATGCAAAGTATCTTTGAAGATGAAAGATTGTGCAAAACTTAAACAAGGCGATATAATTTTGGAAATCAAAGGACCTGCGCAGGCAATTTTATCTGGGGAGAGGACGGCTCTTAATTTTCTACAACATATGTCTGGGATTGCAACTATAACAAATCAATTTGTAACATCCATAAATAACGGCAAAACAAAAATATATGATACAAGAAAAACAGTTCCTGGATATAGAGAACTTGCAAAATATGCCGTAAGGTGTGGTGGTGGGACCAACCATAGAATCGGCCTTTACGATATGGTCCTTATAAAGGATAATCATATAAAACTTACAAAAGATTTAACTACTGCAATAGCAGAGTTTAGAAAAAAATATAGAAAGATTCCGGTTGAAGTGGAATGTGAAAATATAAAAGAAGTTAAACAAGCATTAGATGCAAGAGCTGACATTATAATGCTAGATAACACGTCTTTTAAAAATACAAAAGAAATGATTGATCTTATAAGAAAGGGTTCTGCAAAAAAATACAGTCCTGAAATAGAAATTTCAGGAGGTGTAAATCTGGAAACGGCAAAAAAATTCTCAAAACTTGATGCTGAAAGAATCTCTGTAGGAATGATTACTCATTCGTCTTCGGCTTTAGATTTAACTTTAGAAATAACAATAAAATAATATAAATATTAATTTTTAGATTTATTGCTACGCGAATGTAAAAAGTCAAATTGTAATGCTCGAGGTTCCTTGAAAGGAAAAAGCGCTATGGTTTTTCTTCTTTTTGTTTGCCATCATCATAAATCCCTTTTGTAAGTACGTTCCTGTTTTTTGGTTTAATTTCACACTTGTCTTATAAATTTCATCTTTCCACATCTGATTTTTTGTGTCGTTATAGCTTGAGATAAGCTGTTATACCTGTCATACATGTATAAGGCGCATTATTTTTTCTTACTTTCATTCTATTTACTTTTACTTTACAGACACAGCTTTTATTGTACCCTAAAAGGAAACAGAAAAATATTTTTAGGCAAGAATAAGTATAGCGGTAGAAAATGTTATATGTTGCCTGAAGAGGTTTAAAATAGTGTCTGACAGGTACAAGAATGGAAAAAGATATTTTGAATTAAGCTGGCTGGAACGTTCAAATTGAAACTATATACTGGAGAGAAGCCTAGCTATTTTTTGAGTGTATGTGAGAAAAATAAAAAGTAGTAAGGTTTTTGACTGCGAGGTGTTATTTTTATATACTCTCAAACAAATCAACTTATCGGTGCGGTACCCAAGCGGTAAGGGAGCAGTCTGCAAAACTGTTATTCGCCGGTTCAACCCCGGCCCGCACCTATACAATAGCCAACTAACTTAAAGTACTAGTAAACTTTGTGATACTTTAAGTTTTTTTGGGGAGGTTTCGGCTGTTTTGTAAAAGGCGATATTTTGAAATATTTACTATAGTAAAAGACTAAATTTACTAAAAAATACGTAGCCCACAAAAGCCCTCTTAAGAGAAGCGTACCGCATCTGTTTTTTATTGAACGCAAAGTTTTATCAAATATAAATAAAGTAGCATTGTCGCCAGCATGTTGCCCGGTTAGCTCAGTTGGCTAGAGTACTTCCTTGACATGGAAGGGGTCAGGAGTTCGAGTCTTCTACCGGGCATTTAAGTCATTCTAAAGTATTGGCAAGGTGATAATTTTAGTAGCTTTTATCGACGGGAATATTAATAATTTAGAGTTACCAACTACTATCAACTCTTATATGTCACAGTAAAAACGACGCATCAGGAGATTAGGCCATGACAGAGGCAAGACCAAAACTAAAGTTATTTATCAATGTAAATAAACTTTGGTTCAAACATACTGTAAGAGTTGGAGAAAAAGATTACGCAGAAACTCTTATAGGCAAGGATATGGATAGAGATGATGAAAGTATATGCATATGTATAAGATTTCTTGACGGTAGAAAAAACAGCACAGTATGGTTTGGTGAGCATGGTTTAAAAAAAGTAACATCTGATCTCATAGAGCAAGTATCAAGACATTTGAATTACGTAATGATTGCCCACGCAAAACGTGAACATGAAAAAGGCGAAGATATTGATATGCATAAAGAGGTTTGCGATATGTACGTTAGTTCGCCAGTGAGTAGGTTCTTATACGATGGTAAAGCATACGCACACAAGTATTTACATGCTTTTAAAGAACGCCTAAAGATGTTTTGTAACAAAAGGAGACTTAAGATATTTAACAAAATTCCATTCTAAGTTTAATCACTCTCTGTTTACAATTTGCCTACAATTTTAGTTTAGGTTTTTAATGAGGTAGAATCTATAGATGCTTTCGTGTGTAGTTTTGCAAAAAATCTAATCCATTCTAAGTTTAATCACTCTCTGATTACAATTTGCCTACAATTTTGGTTTAGGTTTTTAATGAGGTAGAATTTATAGATGCTTTCGTGCGTAGTTTTGCAAAAAATCTAATACATAGGTTAGTTGGCTATAGGATAAGGGAAAAAAATGGGAATTATATGTGCGCCCAAAAAAGTGAAATTATTTTGCGGAATAATTTTTTCAAATGAAGAAATAAAACAAAAATCTTTTGCAATGCTTGAAGAAAAACTTGGCGCAATCGATTTTGTAAGCGGTGTTATCCCATTTGACTTTTCAAGTTATTATAATCTTGAAATGGGTGATAATTTAAAACGTTTTTGGATTTCGTTTGAGAGATTAATTTATTCTGGAGGTCTTGCGGAAATAAAAGTTTTTACAAATTCCATAGAGGACGATTTTGCTGTAAATAATAAAAGACAAATAAATATAGACCCAGGATATATAACTCCGGCAAATGTCATTCTTGCTACAACAAAAGATTACAGTCACAGAATTTATCTTGATAAAGGTATTTACGGCGAAGTTACAATGATATACAAGGAAAACAGATACAAAAAACTTCCGTGGTCATATCCTGATTATTTATCTGACGCGATTGCGATATTTCTTTTAAAAGCACGCGCAGATCTTATGAAACAGTTAAGAACAAAGAGGGTTTGATGTTTATCTTAGCAAGTATAGTGTGTTTAATACCATATATTTATATTGTCTGGCGTATAAATTCAGGATTAGATATTCGCCATCCTTACCGTGCGTATTTGTATATTGTTTTTACCATTATTGGAATTGCAAGTATTTTTTTGTTCGTTAATAGTCATCACGAAATGCCGTTTATGTCCGTGATAGGACCTTTAGGTTATATGGGTATCGGCATAGGACAAATATTGTTCTCTTTTCTTTTGATAAGTGACATATTAAATCTTTTTAATTTAATATTTAAGATCAAAAAATTCAGGTATTATTCAACTTTGACAGCCGTAGTTTTAGGTATAGCAGCTTTGATATTATCTACATTAAATTTCGCTTTTATTTTAAGTGTAAAAGAAATAAAAATAAAAGTTTCTAATCTTGATGTTAACTCTTTAACAATAGTGCAACTTTCAGATATACACATCAATCAGTTCACTTCGCAAAAAATCATGAATAAAATTTTTGATCAAGTTATGGCGCTTAAACCAGATATGATAGTTATTACAGGCGATGTGATAGATATAAATATTGATAAAGATAATAAATATCTCGATTACGGCTTTGGAAAATTAAAAGCAAAATATGGCGTTTTTGCCGTTACCGGAAACCATGAATATCATACAGGCGCTAACAGTTATTTTTCAATGCTTCAAAAATTAGGATTTAAAGCTCTTCAAAATGAAAGTACTCTAGTTGACAATTTAGTTAATGTTGCTGGAATAAATGACAATGATTATAAAAACCCCGCAAACATTTCAAAATCTTTGAAAGGCGTTAATAAAAATTATCCTGTAATTTTTTTAAGCCATCATCCTGAATCTTTTGACGAGTCTGCAAAACAAGGTGTAAAGATAATACAGCTTTCAGGCCATACACATGCTGGGCAAATTCCTCCTGTTGAAATAGCTAGAAAGTATTTTATGAAATACAATTACGGTTTGTATCATAACAATGGTTCAGTTATGTATGTAACTTCAGGGACACGTCTGTGGGGACCGCCTATGAGATTGTTAAGTACAAGTGAAATTGCTGTGATAACATTAGAAAGGGGTATGTAGCGTAGCCAACTAACTTTATCGGTTAAAGTATTTTCTATTTGGTCTTATAACGATCACCTGTCCTGGCTTTAGACGTTTTTGTTTTGTCAAGGTTGGACTATCCTTGTAGATCTCTTTAGGTGTAACTTTATACTTAGCGGCAATTTCTTCAATAGACCTCTTGCATAACTAAGTATTAAATTCAGAATTACAAATACCTGCAATCAAGTTAAATCGCAGTCCAAAGCGTCTTTTGCTATTACTTATCTATCTTTTTAGACTATTTTGAACCTTT
>BNVV01000022.1 GCA_025998355.1 Endomicrobiia bacterium | reverse complement strand
ACCATAAAAAGAAAGACGTGTGAAGAAGTACACTGACCACTTAAGCTGTAAAAGCGCAATTTCAAATGGTTTGGCTAAACTACATTAAGCTTAAGTTGCATTACCATCATTATCATTGCCTTACTCTCTCTTGTGCGCTATATCACTCTATATTGCTCTAACCGATGGCGCACAAGAAAGTGTTTTTTTTCGAGTCTTTTACTCATTGAGGTTACTGGTCGTTTTTGATGCATTTTTTGAACCTGTTTGGCCTTGTGTTCCCGATCCTGTCCCAGTATTATCATGGTTAACAACAATTTTGGTAACATTAGGGGCAGTATTTTTCTGCTCCACAACAGCAACTGTCTGTGGTGTTCCCTGCCGCTGCTCAGTCAATTTCTGTTTAGCTTGTTCAGCTTCTTCCTTAGCCTTGTTTAACTCAGCTCTTAACTTTTTATTTTCTTCTTGTTCCTTAGCAACTTCTTCCATTACTCTCTCAGTTTCTTTCTTTGCCCCGTCAACTTCTTTCTTTGCCTGTTCAGCTTCTTCCTTAACCTTCTCCAACTCAGTTCTTAACTCTTCTCTTTCTCTCATTAAACTCTCAACTTTTTCCGTAGCCCGAGCTCCACTCCCAAATGCGCCATCTGCGTCTTGCTCACCTGCAGAACGTTCTTTCTCCTTCAACTTCCGATTCTCTTCATTTAACCTAGCAATTTCTTTCTCTGCCTCCCGAGTTTTTTCCTCTGCACGAACAATTTCCACAGTAGCTTCTTCCTTTACCAGAGTTGCTGCCTTCTGAGCTTCTTCCTTTACTATCTCAGTTTCTTCCTGTGCCACGGCCAATCTCTCTTTCAACTCTTCATTTTCTCTTTCTCTTTCATTTGACTGAGCCAACTCTTCTCTTGTTCTATCTTCTTTCTCGCCTTGAGCTTCCCATTCATATGAGCTACCTGCATCACCACGCTCCAACTCCTCAATTTTTCTCTTTCGCATTTCAATTGCGGCCTGTGTCTTAGCCAACCCTTCTTTTAGTCTCTCTATTTCCCTAGCCTGAGATTTCTGTTTATCTGCTCTAGCTGCAGCAGGCTGTACACCAGCCTGAGATTTCCGTTCATTTTCTGCTTCTAATCTTTCTGTCTCCTTAAGATCATTCTCCAAAAACTCAACTCCTTCCTTTAGCAGATCAATTTCGTACTTACCCAACTCTTCTATTCTTCTCTTTATTTCCTCAATCTGAGCTCTACGCCCACCTGCCTGTGCATGAGCAATCTTGTCTTCCTTAGATGGTTTTACAGCCTTCTCCAACTCCTCCTGCAACTGCGCTATGCGTTTTTCCGTTCCATTCAACCTTTCAGCCAACTCCTCTGTTCTTTCCCGAAGCCGTTTAAGCTCAATATTTCGCTCCACAACCTTTTCCAACTCTTCCTCTTTTTTCTGTTTATATTTTTGTAGTTCTTGTATGGCTTCATGCTTTGAATGATCAGTACTAGCAATACGCTTTCCAATGTTATTGACATCATTGTCCAAACCAAATACCTTTTCATGCAATTGAGCCCTACGCTCAACCAGCCTTTGTTTTTCTTTTTCTATCTGTTCCTTAACTGCAACCAGTGCATTCTTTTTTTCAGCATCAGCAGAAGCACTATTTGTCTCTTCCTGCCTGGCCTCAATATCTCTATCAATATTTGCCATAGTTTCATCTATATTCCTAAGCTCTTCCACAGTTTCATCTATATCACCTTTCAAACATTCAAAGTCCCCTCTAAGTCTAGTATCTTCTCTACCCAAATTGTCAATTATTTCCTCTTGACGTTGGATTTCTCTTTCATATCTTTCCAATCTAATCCTATCAGCATTTACCGTAACCCTCTCAAAATTATCACTTCCAAAACTAGATACAGAAGCTCTAGCGTCCGCAAGAGCAGTTTGAAGATTATTTTGCTCTTCTTTAGCCTTTTCTTGACGCCGTTGCAACATAGCAAGCTCATCATTAACTTCAAACCGACGACGATCAAGTTCTTCATACACCCGTTTAAGCTCATCTACCCTATTCGATCCCGGTAAAGTATCTAATCCTTTAGCCTGCTCTTTCAACCCCTCTAACAAATCATTGCGTTCTTGACTTAAACCATCTAAATCATATTTAAAATCTGTGACATTTTGTTGAAATAGCCCAAGCATTTTGTCGGGTTCTACTGCCTCCTGAACAGGTTCATCTGTCTTAGGAACTGAATTTTCATACTCTTCCAATTCTTTCAAAGCATTGTTATGTGTCTCTTCTGCATCACCCAAGGCTACATTTGTTTTCTCAAAATTTTCTTGAGTTGCAAGTATTTTGTCTTCAAGTATTGCCTGATTAGCCAATTTACTATTATACTCTTTACTAATCGCGGTTTGCTCATGAAGTATTTGATCAAGTTCATCGTTCAGTCCATCACGTCTATCCTCAAGTGTCCGTATCTCCTGAGCCAATTGATTATTTACATCATCATTATTAGTCATAAATTCAGTAAACACACCTAATACTGTCTTTTGAGCATCTGTGTAACGCCCTTCAGCAGCCTGAAGATCATAGGCTACATGTTCCACATCATCATTAATGTGACCTTCAATTTCTGCAATATGCTTAACTTCACAATCATACTCAGCTATAGCTTTAGCAAATTTCTCATTTACAAGCTTTAACGATTCCTCAGCCTCTAATGCTTCCTTATTTGCAACATCTTGAACTTCTTTCAACTTCTGATCATCCAACGCCTTTGCTTTATCAGATTCTTCAAGTTTATTCTCTATCTCCTTGACACTCTTTAAATTAAGCGCAAGTTCCTTCTCTTGATCTTCCTTCATAGTTGTAGCATTATTCTTATTACCTTTTTTAGTTTTGGGATTTTCTATGATCTTTGTAGCCGCAGCAATACCATTGGTAAGTTTTTCATTAGACTTAACAAGGGCAGCAAGTTCATTCTTCCAACCAACCCTCATCTTATCTTTTTCAAAATCATCACTACGGCGGATTGCAAGATTCTTGATTTCTTGCTTCTTGGCTTGCTTGTCTATGTTATTTTGCTCAACTGCTTCTTTTTCTTTTTGCTTATCTCTAAGCTCCCGTTCGGCAGCCGCCCGCCTTACATGTAGGTCTTCAATATTTATTCTCGCATCTTCACGAGCAGCCTGTTCTATCTTTTCACAGTTTTCAAGATTTGCTCTTGCATCTTCCAGCTCTTTTGTAGTCGCACGAAGCGTTTCTGTTGATACTGTCTCCTCAACCGTAGCCCCAGCCCCATACTCCATACTAGAAAACGAGACATTCTGTCCTTTCTTTTCTTTTCCTTTATCACCTCGGTTAGAAGAAGAAGACGATGAAGATGAAGAAGACGATGATGAATCTGACGAAGAAGACAACGATAGAGAAGAAGGTGATGGAGATGAAGAAGATGATGAATCTGACGAAGAAGACAACGATAGAGAAGAAGATGATGGAGATGACGAAGATGATGAATCTGACGAAGAAGACAACGATAGAGAAGAAGGTGATGGAGATGAAGACAATGAATCACTATCTATGTCTGATAGATATGATGGTGTCATGCCTATCTTTGTTGCAAAACTAAAAAAGGTAATAAGAATAATGCTACAACTATGAAGGAAGATCAAGAGAAGGAACTTGCGCTTAATTTAAAGAGTGTCAAGGAGATAGAGAATAAACTTGAAGAATCTGACGAAGAAGACAACGATAGAGAAGAAGGTGATGGAGATGAAGACAATGAATCACTATCTATGTCTGAATCTGACGAAGAAGACGATGAAGAAGAAGATGAAGATGAAGATGAAGAAGATGAATCTGACGAAGAAGACAACGATAGAGAAGAAGACGATGGAGATGAAGAAGACAACGATGAATCACCATCTATGTCTGAATCTGACGAAGAAGACGATGAAGAAGAAGATGAAGATGAAGATGAAGAAGATGAATCTGACGAAGAAGACAACGATAGAGAAGAAGACGATGGAGATAAAGAAGACAACGATGAATCATCATTTATGTCTGAATCTGACGAAGAGGACGATGAAGATGAAGAAGACGATGGAGATGAAGATGATGAATCTGACGAAGACGAAGAAGAAGACGATGAAGATGAAGATGATGATGACGATGACGACGAAGAAGATGATACAACCGATGCCCCTTCCGGTGATGGCTCTGTTGCCACTACCTCTGGCCCTATCTGTCTTACTGACTCTGCCCGATCAACTGACGATTGCTCTGTATTAATTGGTTCTGGTATAGACTGCCCCGAAACATTATTATTTCTTATATCCTCTGGCATTAGCAGCGGTGCGGGCGGAATATTTGCATTAACTGGTGGTGGCGGTGGATCTGGTAGTATTTTTTTAAAAGCATCTTGATCCTTTTCGCTCAATTCGCTCAATTTGAACGGCGGTGCTTCTGGTACATTTACATCTGGTGGGTTTAGCTCATTTGAAGCCACAGCATTAACTGCAGGACTTATTACCATCCCAAATACTATTATTGCTGTCACTACTTTCTTCATTTCTGCTCCCAGCAATTTTTTTAGTACTATCGTGAAAATGTTCTCCATTTTACTTTTTCCCTCCTGTGTGATTTTGCTGTCATTTTTATTTATATCTTTCGTATTCACTTTTCCCTCCTGTGGGATTTCATTGTTATTTTTATTTATGTTTCTTGTTTCTTTCTGCCTACGTGTTAAGTCTTTCATATACAACTCCTATTTTTAAATTATTTTCTAAAGTCTTGCTCCATGCTTTGCACTTCTTTTTATTGCAACTTTCTTTGTCTTTGGCTATGTTTCCCTCCTTTTGTCTTTTCTTGTTTCTTTCTTCCTTCCTTCCTTTTATCTATCTATACACCTCCCCCTGTCTCTAAAGTCTCCATTAACCCATACTCCACACTTCTTTTATCGTATTCTTTCTTTGTCTCTAACTATGTCTTTTTCTCTTACTTTCTTTAACAATCCCTTTTTGTTTTTACAGTACTAAAATCAAATTATTCTTGTTATTGTTAAGGCAATACAAACTTGGTCGGCAACTAGTCCCCAGGTCTGTATGCTCTTAGCTTGGTCAGCTATTCTCACTACAGCCTACTAACCTTAGGTTTTTGATCTTTTAGATATCTTGTTTATGTGGGTTACTGCATCTGTTTACATAAACTAAATTTAACAAAATTTAACAACTTAATTATAAGTTAATTATAATTAAGTTTGATTAAGTCTAATAGATTTGATTTTTATTGTCAAACACTTTACGCAAGTTAATAAAATAAATTTAAATTTATTTTATAAAGTTTTTGCAGGATCTCGCATTGGACTTTTGTCAAACAAAGACAACGGGTTAACATTAAAATTTTATCTGTCAAATCCTTGTAAAATCTCACAACAAATTTTTATTTATTTTAAGTCCTTGTTGACGGGGTTGTTTTGAATAAAGGCAACAAAAATATGATTATTCTTGTTTTAATAAGAGAGTTTATAATGACTAGGAGGCCTTAGAACTTGGACTCATGTAAATCTTGCTGTTTTTAAAGAGATACATCCGTATAAAAAGAATCCTCTTGACATTTATAAAGCAATGTTCTATACTATGCTTACATGTAAATAAAATAATAGTTTAAAAAACTAAGGGGGCTAAAAATGACTAATACTTTTGGAAATTATCTTAAAGAATTAAGAGCTAAAAAAAGTTTTACTCTAAGAGGTTTTGCAACAAAGATAGGCATGACACCATCATATCTATCAGACATAGAACAAGGAAAAAGAAATGCTCCTACAAAAGACTTTCTGGACAAAATGATAAAAGAATTAAATCAAAAAGATTTAGATGTTAATACCTTTTATGATTTAGCAAAAGAAGGAAAAGCTGTGCCAATAGCTGAAGATGTGAAAGAAATAATAACTGGGAACAAAAGTATTCCTGTTTTATGCAGGAAAATAAAAGAAAACAATATAAATGTCAAAACTTTAATAAAAGAAATTGATAGGGGGGTATGAATAATGGATAATCATAATTGTGGGGTTAAACCCGAACGCAAAACAAAAGAGGAGATAGAAAACGAAGCTCATGAGATTTTACATTATTATCGACCTGATTATTTGAGTGATTTATCAGTCAATATGGACCCTTATGATTTTATTATTGAATTTTTACCAGAACATATAAGAAAAACAGAAAATAGGCAACTTGAGGTAGTATTTGAAATGTTAGATGAAGATTTAGCAGGATATACTCAATATGGTAAAGTGGCATTAAATAAAACTAAATTTGATAGCAACAATGAAGTATATCAAAGGATGATGAATTTTACAATTCCTCATGAAGCCTATCACGCATCGTTTCATTATAGATACTTGATTCCAACAAGTCAAAGTTTCCTAACCCCATTTTTAAATACAACTAATAAATTAGAAAAAATAAAAACATTATATAGGGATTTACATTCACCAAAAAATACGAATCTTTTTTGTACTCAAGCAAATTATTTTGCTGGATGTTTTACGATTCCAAAAAATAGATTGATAAAGGCATTATTAGAAGTTTATGGGAAAAGTTGTATAGCAAGTCGAGATAACTTTGATTTTAATTGCAAGATTCTCAAAATTGCAAAACAGTTGCAGGGATTTTTTGATATGAATTTAGAACCAATAAAAATAGCATTAGAACAATATGGTTTAGTTAAATTTAACGAAAACGAAGAAGAATCGTATATTTGCGATTAGGGTTAAAAAAATTTTAAATATTTGTTCACATGTCCGCTGCCATATAAAAGGAGATATATTAAATGCTACCGAGTAAAAACATCTTTAAACAAGACGCATATATTGAAATAAAACATAATGATTTGCCTATTTTTATTAAATTTAAAAATAATGCAGGCCAAACAAAAGAGTACATTTTAAAATCTACATCACAAGGACAAAAATTAATTTTAAATAGAAAAGAATATTAAAAACATAAAAGTATTAGCTAGCAAGCAAAGAGAAATTAATAGCCAGCCAGCCTTTTATATTGGTGTTTAATCTACATAATTAAGAGGCTGGTATGCAACTTACAGAAACCGATATCTTAAAATTCCAAGATATTTATAAAAAGAAGTTTGGCAGGCAAATAGAAAAAAATGAGGTTTTGGAAAAAGCCGTACTATTAATAAATTTATTTAAAGTTTTGAGAGGCTACACATGCTAGATTTAACAACAATTTCAATAGCAGATTATTTATGCCAAAAAAATATTGATTTTGTCGAAAGAAATAACGAACTTATTACATGGTGTATATTTAATGACTGTGATAGGTCTTCGAAAAATATTAAATATGGACATCTATATTTTAGCGCTTCAACTGGGCAGTATGATTGTAAGAAATGTGGCAATAAGGGGAACATGATGACACTGGCAAAATTTTTAGGAGATGATAATATAATGAACAACTTAACAACTACGCCTGTAAAGCAAAGTGATGATATTAAAATTTTGATAAAGAAATGTAATTCTAACATACCAGTAGAAATAAGAAAATACCTTAACGATAGAATATTAGATGATAATATCATAAACGATTATATGTTAGGTTATGGTGAATTTTATGGCAAAAAATGGATAACAATACCCATAAAAGATGAAGAAGGTAAATATGTCTATTTAAAATTAAGAAGAGATCCTAATGATAAAGATACTACGGATACGCCAAAATATTTATTTTATCCTAAAAAGCAGAATGCGGTATTATTTAATTACGATAGTATAATAAAAAGTTTGGACAGAGAACATATATTTATATGCGAAGGAGAATTTGACTGTATTTTATTAAATTCAAAAGGGATACCCGCTGTTACTTCCACTACAGGGGCAAGCAGTTTTAAGGAAGAATGGATTGATAATATAAAAGATTATTCAAAAATATATATTTGTTTTGATAATGATCCTGCAGGTAAAAAAGGTGCTGATGATCTTATAAAAAAAATTGAAAAGAAAATATTAAAAACAGAGACTGCAATATATCAGATAAACCTACCCGAAAAAGGTAATATCAAAGATGTTACGGATTATTTTGTCTCTAACGCTGGAACTATTGATAAATTTATATCTGAATTGCCTACACATGTATGCGGCAGAAAGCCAATAAACATAAATCAATTTAAAGAAATAACGCCAGAAGAAATAAAATATATTCTTGGCTTAACAATAAAAAGAGACTGCGAGAATAAATTAACAACTTTTTTGTGTATGTTATCTGCTTATACTGAAGACTCTCAATTTAATATAAGTTTTAATGCCCCATCTTCTACCGGAAAGTCCTACATTCCTTTGGAAGTAAAAAAACTATTTCCAAAAAATGATGTTATGGTTCTTGGAGGCTGTTCGCCTTCAGCATTTTTTCATGAAACAGGCACTTATGACAAAGCAAGAAACGCAATTGTAGTGGATTTAGAAAGAAAAATAATAATTTTTACAGATCAGCCCGATCCTAAATTATTAGAAAAAATGAGACCTCTACTATCTCATGACGAAAAAGAGCTTAATGCTAAAATTACTGACAAAACGCAGAAATTTGGAACTAAGACGAAGAATATTTTCGTAAGAGGATTCCCAGCTGTAATATTTTGCAGTGCAGGGTTAAAAATAGATGAGCAAGAATGCACTAGGTTTATTTTATTATCTCCTGAAAGCAACCAAGAAAAAATTAAAAGTGCTATTAGTGAGAAAGTTAAAAAAGAAGCCGATAAAGCAAGTTATGAAAATTATTTAAACTCAAATCCGGATAGAGAGTCGTTAAAAGACAGAATAGAGACAATAAAAAACGAAAATATAAAAGATATAAATATAGAAAACAAAGACAAGATTGAAAATGTATTTTTAAAAGGCAAAACTTTTCTAAAACCTAGACATCAGAGGGATATAGGTAGATTTATTTCACTAATTAAATGCTTGACGTTATTAAATTTATGGTTTAGAAAAAGAGAAGGAGATATAATATTTTCTACCGATAAAGATATAGAAAGAGCAATAGAATTATGGGACTTTTTGTCGGAAAGCCAAGACTATAATTTACCGCCATATGTCCTAAATATCTATAAAGAAATAATCTTACCTTGTTTTAAAGAAAAAAATGAAGATGAAATTGAAGTTGATAAAATAGGCCTAAGCAGGAATGATATTATAAAAAAATATAAAAACATATATGGCAGAACGGTGCAGGACTGGAAGTTAAGACAGGAAATACTGCCTATGTTAGAAGCGTCTGGCTTAATAAGACAAGAACAGGATAAAAAAGATAAAAGAAAAATGCTAGTATTTCCTACAGAACAATAGTGAGACGTAGTGGAGGGTAAATACAACAAGAAAAATCATAAGCTACTTACGAGACAAGATTGCTAAACAACTAATCTTAAGAGTAAATTTGAGATAAAAAAGTTAAAATATATAGTGAGAAGCACTGGAGGGTAGATACAAATATTGGTTTTATTATTCTTCTAAAGCAGAGTGACTTTAATAATTCTACAAAAAATCCGTAAGGAGGTGATTAAAAGTGAGATATGTAATTTACGCAAGAAAATCATCAGAAAGCGAAGACAGACAAATACAATCTATAGATGATCAAGTAAATAGACTAAAACAGTTAGCTGTTCAATATAACCTAAATATTGTTAAAACAATAACCGAATCTAAATCTGCAAAGACTCCTAATACAAGAGAAAAATTTGAAGAAATGCTGGATTTATTTGAAAATAAAAAAGTTGATGGTATTTTATGCTGGCAGATAAATAGACTTTCACGCAATCCTATAGATAGCGCTAAAATTCAATGGTTTTTACAGCAAAGTATAATAAAATCAATAAAAATACCTGAAAGAGAATATTTACCGGGGGACAATGCTCTTTTATTTAGCATAGAAAGCGGACTTGCTAATCAATTTATAGTTGAATTAAGAAGAAATACAAAAAGAGGGCTAGAAAGCAAACTAGATAAAGGATGGATGCCTATAAAAGCTCCCGTAGGATATATAAACAACAAAGAAAATAAAACAATAGAAAAAGATCCTGAAAGATTTGATTTGGTAAGAAAAATGTGGGACTTAATGCTTACAGAAGTTTACAGCGTCCCTCAAATATTAAATATTGCAAATAATGAATGGGGTTTTAGAACAAAACAATATAAAAGGATAGGAGGCGGAGAATTATCAAGAAGTAACGCTTATAGAATATTTACAAACATATTTTACGCTGGAATTTGTAAATACAAAGACAAGCAATACCACGGTTCTCATCCAGTGATGGTAACGCTAGAAGAATTTGACACCGTGCAGGCATTTCTTGGCAAAAAAGGAAAACCGAGACCTCAAAAGCACAATCTAGTTTATAATGGTATTATAAAATGCAAAGAATGCGGCTGTAGTTATACTGGCGAGAAGAAAATAAAATATGTAAAAAGCGCTAAGGCAACAAAAACATATATTTATTACAGATGCAATAAAAAGAAGAAAAACATAAACTGCATGCAAGTCCCCGTTAGAGAAGAAGATTTAACCAAGCAGATAGAAGCAGAAATACAGAAATTTACAATAATACCGGAATTTAAGGACTGGGCATTAGAAATATTAAACAGAGAAAATAACAAAGAAATAGAGAACAGAAGTCAAATACATAAAACTCAGTACGACACATTGTTAGCAACTCAAAGACAATTAGACAATTTGACAAAAATGCGATGCAGAGAAATGATAACTGATGAAGAATATACAAAAGAAAGAAATATACTTACCAAACAAATAGCGCATTTGCACCAGCAATTAAACGAAATTGATGATCGGATTAATAACTGGCTAGAACTAACAGAAAAAACATTTGATTTTGCACAAAATGCTAGGAATGCCTTTATAAATGGAGGAGTAGAAGCAAAGAAATCGATATTGTTGGCGATAGGAAGCAGTTTTGCTATAGATAATGGCAAGTTAGAAATAACTCCTAACGAATTGCTAGAACCTATTGCAAAAGGTTATAAAGAGTTAGAAGCTGAATATTTTAGGCTAGAACCAGAAAAAAGGTTTGATAATTATGAAGAAAACCGTGACTTACAGCCTATTCGTGTCAAATGGGGTGGCTGACGGGACTTGAACCCGCAGCCTTCGGCTCCACAAACCGACGCTCTAACCAATTGAGCTACAACCACCAAAATAAATGTCTCCGGCGTGAGTTGAACACGCAACCTACTGCTTAGAAGGCAGTTGCTCTATCCAATTGAGCTACGGAGACATTAATACCGCGATAAACACATAAAAAAATCTACCAACAAGGCCAATTATAATCATGAACAAATTTTGCAAAAATAGCACAGTGGTGACAGTCAAAAACCAAAAAAACCCTCATGCGTTCGTCTCACACTGGCATTGTAGCAAATCACCTAGTTTCCGTCAATTTTTCGGTAACGTAAAATAGATTAGACTTTCTGCATAATTGTAAAGAAGTCCAGTGATTAATGCGCTATTTCCTCGAAGAACAAGATACAGGGACTTGCGCACCTTTTTGGTAAATTTCATCTGCTTTATTTGGTAAATCTTTCAAAATATTACCTCTTGATTACCTCTTGCAAAACAGCCAAAATCCATTCGAAAATTCAAAGCATTGTAAAGTTTACAAGTACAGAAATCAATCGACCATATATTCTGCTGTGGACAAGTTGAACTTCTGATATCGTTATGTCCGTCTTTAATAAACAAATTTCCTCTTTTAAATCTTTTTATTGTTGCTAGAAGTGTTTATTTTCAAGCATTGTTACAGTTTCTTCTCTCGTATTTGTATGTCTTACTATACAAAATTTATTTTAAAAGTGTTTTGGTTTTTGCTGAGGGGTGGGGTAGCTTTGAGGAGTTATAAAACTTTAGATATTTCTTTGGTCTGTTGTTAGGGATAAATCGCCAAACCTGAACGTTGTTAATACATTAATAATATTATAGAATCTACTGTAAAGGGTTTAAAAGGATTGTCCGATGTTGACAAGAGTTGCATTAGTAGGCAGACCTAATGTTGGAAAATCTGCAATTTTTAATAGACTGATTGGCAGAAAGAAAGCGATTATACATGAAACACCCGGTACAACAAGGGACAGAAATGATTATGAGGTTTCATGGAAAGATAAGAAGTTTATTATCACAGACACGGCAGGATGGAGTGCCGATGCTTCTGTTTTTTCAAAAGATATGTTACATCAGCTTGATATTGCAGTCGAAAAAGCTGATATCGTATTGTTTATTGTTGATGGAAAGACCGGTATTCATCCTGTTGATGCCGAAGTTGCCAGGCAAATTAGGCTCAACCAAAAGAAAACAATTCTTGTCGTAAATAAAATAGATACACAGGCGGAAGAAGTTAAGGGATATGAGTTTTATGAACTTGGTTTTGATGATACAGTTTTTATATCCGCAAACCACGGAAGAAGCATAAATGATTTGTTGGATAAGATTTGGGATAATATTAAGTACGATAGAAGGACAAAGAGTATTCAGGAAACATTAAAAATTATTTTGGTAGGAAAACCTAACGTTGGAAAATCTTCTCTTATCAACGTTGCCGCCAAAGAAGAGAGAAGTATTGTTCATGATATTCCGGGAACAACAAGAGATTCTCTTACGGCGCATGTCCAAATTAATGACAAAGATTACATTGTTATAGATACGGCAGGTCTGCACAGAGGCAGTAAAATTAGCGATGATATGAAGTATCTTTCAACTCTAAGCACAAATTACGCTATTGAAGATGCTGATGTCGCAGTGTTGGTTGCTGGTGCTTTGCAGGGTATAGGGGAAACTGAAGTCAAAATTGCAAGGCTGCTTCTTGAAAAGAAGAAGCCTGTTATTGTAGCTATAAATAAATGGGATTTAGTAGAAGAAAAGGAAGAAGCTGCAAAGTATTTTGAAGAACAATTAAGAGAAAGGATAAAATTTATGAGATGGGTAGATGTTATTTTTATATCTGCAAAAACCGGTCAAAGATTAGAAAAAATATTTCAGGAGGCAGAGCTTGTTTTTAAACAATACTCAAAAGAGTTGACGCAAGAAGAACTTAACGAAGTTGTAAGAGATGCTCTTGCAAGAAAGCCATATACAAGCAAAGGTAAAGCATTAAAAATTAAAGAATACGCTCAAGTTTCTTCAAAGCCTCCTGTATTTATTTTTTCAGTAAACGATATAGAATTGGTGCATTTTTCTTACGAAAGATTTCTTGAAAACGCTTTAAGGGCAAGATTCGGATTTTACGGCACCCCGATAGTTTTAAAATTTAGAAAATATTATAAGAAAAAAGCAGAGTAATAAATAGAAATGCTTATAAAAATTTTATATATAATTTTTACGTATTTATGCGGTTCAATTCCTTTTGCTTATATTATTGCGAAAGTAGTTGGGAAAGTTGACATACGCACCGTGGGGTCAGGAAATCCCGGAGCTACAAATGTTTTAAGATCAGTTGGAAAAGGAGCAGGAATAGCAACTTTTGCAGCAGATACCCTAAAAGGTTTTATTCCCGTACATTTTGCGATTATACACGGCTTTTCTCATTCAATAGTTATTGCCGTTGTTATTGCTGCAGTAGCAGGTCATGTGTTTACAATTTTCTTAAATTTTAAAGGTGGAAAGGGCGTAGCAACAGGATTGGGTGTGTTTCTGGCTCTTATGCCATGGCCATCGATAATTGCTTTTGGCATATTTGGTTTAGTTTTTATATTTTCAGGATATATCGCGCTTAGTTCGATATGTTCAGCTTTGAGTCTTCCGTTGGCATCTTATTTTTTAAGATATAGTATTTGGTATACAGTCCTTTCTTCTGTTGTTGCAATATTGATTGTTTGCAAACACAAGACAAATATAAAAAGATTGAAAGAAGGTTCTGAAAGTAGATTCAAAATATTTAAGAGGAGATAGCAATGGAAATTGCCGTTCTTGGCGCAGGTTCGTGGGGAGCAACCCTTGCAACCCTTTTATTTGAGAACAGAAATAATGTTATTGTTTGGGAATTTGATTCCATAAGATCAAAAAAATTACAAGACAGAAAAATAAAACCTTTTGAAGCGGGAGCATGTTTGCCCGATGGTTTAGTTGTAACAAACGGTTTTGAGAGTTTTAAAAATTCTGAAGCTGTTTTATTTGCCATTCCTTCGCGATATATGAGATCCACTTGCGAGCTGTTAAAAAACAAAGGTATATCTCTTGATAGAAAACTTATAATAAGCGCGACAAAAGGCATAGAAAGCAATACTTTTTTAAGAATGTCTGAAGTAATAGAAGATGTTTTTAATGGAGTTTATAAAAATATTGCAATTCTTTCAGGTCCTAGCCATGCTGAAGAGGTATGCAGGAAAATTCCTACAGCTATTGCATCTGCTGCAGAAAATATTAAAACTGCTGAAAAATGCAGAGATCTTTTTATGAATGATTATTTTAGAGTTTATGTTCAAACTGATATTATAGGCGTTGAAATTGGAGCAGCTTTAAAAAATGTTTTTGCAATTGCTTCTGGAATCATTGATGGTTTAGATTATGGAGATAATACAAAAGCCGCAATAGTTATAAGAGGTCTTAGAGAACTTACAAAAATAGGAGTCGCTTTAGGTGGAAAAGAACAAACTTTTTACGGATTATCGGGATTGGGTGATTTGGTAGCTACATGTTTTTCGAGACATTCAAGGAACCGTGCCGTGGGACAAGCTGTTGGAGAAGGCAAGTCGCCAATTGAAGCCGAGAAGAGTCTTGGAATGGTTGCAGAGGGTGTCGGGAATACTATAAGTGCTTATGAACTAGGAAAAAAATTAAAGATTGAACTTCCGATAGTAAACGAGATATATGCAGTTTTGTTTGAAGGAAAAAAACCTCTTAAAGCTGTAAACGACTTGATGACAGGAAGTTCAAAACAGGAATAAAAGCATTAGCTAAGTTTTGTTAAATCTTTCTCAAGCGCTTCTATATAGTTGTTCCTATTTCTTTGCTAGTTCGCCTAGTGAGTGCTTGCATCTATTTTTCAAGCGAGCGCAAATGTATCAATACGGAAGTTAGTTGGCTATAATTTTCCTTCTACCTTAATGAATCGTAGAGCGGCAGATAAGGAGCGTGAGTCTTGCGACGAGCATAAAGATGTGGACACCTCGGAAAGTAGCGAAGTTGAAAACTTCGACTAATTTGAGCCTTTGAAAGACAAATTCTTGAAAATAGGGTTAGGGGAGGGGGGGGGGGTTGAGTTTAACTATATTATAGTCCATTTTAAACATTAGCAGGTAATAAAATGACGAAAAATGATATAGCGGTGGCGTTATTAAAAATATTAAGTTCAAAAAAAGAAGCTGATGCTGCCATAAATAAAGTTTTTGAAGAAATATCAAATGCTTTAAAAAATGGCGAGAAGGTTGTTGTAACAGGTTTTGGAAGTTTTAATATATTTGAGACAAAAACAAAAAATGGCAGGAATCCTAAAACAGGTGAAAAACTTCTTATCGCTCCAATGAAAAAAATAAAATTTAAACAATCAAAAGATTTTTTTGATTAATAAAGAGGTTATATGAAACTTGGCATTGTTGGCCTTCCTAATGTAGGAAAATCAACGTTATTTAACGCTATAACAAAGGCATGCGCCGAAGTAGCGAATTATCCTTTTTGTACTATAAAACCAAATGTAGGGGTTGCCATAGTTCCTGACAAAAGATTGGATTTTTTAAAGAAACTTTACAATGCCAAAAAAACTGTTCCCGCAATCGTAGAATTTGTAGATATAGCAGGTCTTGTAAAAGGAGCGTCAAAAGGAGAAGGGCTGGGAAATCAGTTTTTGACTCATATAAGAGAAACTGCAGCGATTGTTCACGTAGTAAGATGTTTTGAAAGCAAAGACATAACGCATGTTATGGGCGGCGTTGATCCTCTAAGAGACATAGAAATTATAGACATGGAGCTAATTTTGTCCGATATGGAATCTATATTGAAAAGACTTGAAAGACTCGAAAAAGACGTCAGGCTTAACGATAAAAAAATACTTGCCCAAAAAGAACTTGCAATAAAAGTGAAAGCGCATCTGAATGACGCAAAACCCGTAAGAACTCTTGAGCTTAACGATGATGAAAAGACAATGATAAAAGATTTTTTTTTAATAACATCTAAACCCGTTTTATATGTGTGCAATGTGTCTGAAAACGACTTGCCGTCAATGGAGAATAAGTATACTGCTGTTGTAAAATCAAAAACAAAAGAAGGGCAGGTAATACCCATATGCGCAAAAATTGAAGCAGAGCTGTTGGAACTTTCAGAAAACGATCAAGAAGCCTTTCTAAAAGATTTGGGATTAAGAGAACCTGGTCTTAATCGTCTAATCAGAGCTGGGTATGATCTACTTGGCCTTGCTACATTTCTTACAGCTGGAGAAGCTGAAGCAAGAGCATGGACTATAAAAAAAGGCTTTTTGGCTCCGCAGGCAGCGGGAGTAATTCATTCTGACTTTGAAAGAGGTTTTATACGCGCCGAAGTCATGAGTTTTGACGATTTGTTTAGACTAGGTAGCGAAAAGATCGTAAAAGATGCAGGACTGCTGAGAAGCGAAGGTAAAGAATATCTAGTTAAAGATGGCGACATCATAGAGTTTCGTTTTAACGTATAAACCCTTGCAGGAGTGAATTCGTTTCGTTTAAAAAAGATACTAAAAAAAGTGAAAGAAAAAGAAAATTTGACTAAAAACCGCTAATAATATACAATCATTAGGAGGATATTAGGGTTATGGGAGGGGTGTAAGAATGTCTTACAAATGTGTAGTTTGCGGTAAAGGTTCAACATCAGGAAATACAATCAGCCATTCAAATAAAGCTTCGAAGAGACTATTTAGACCTAATCTTCAGAACTTGAACATTATTCTTGACGGTAAAAAAACCCGTGAATATGTTTGCACGTCTTGCATTAAATCAAACAAAGTTAAGAAAGCAATATAGCGGGGCGCAGAGATAAAATTATTGTTTGAAAGTCTTTGTTTTATAAAAAAATCCTAAAAGTAGAAAGATTAAAAAATGTAGTGGGGATTAGAGGCGCTCTGTATGTTGCTGTTTCATTGCGGCTTGTTTTGCTAAAAAATCGGCTTTATCGTTTTTAATATTTCCCGTATGGCTTTTTATATGTCTCCATTCAATTTCAGTTTGCACGTTATGGAGGAAGTTTGTGTATTCTGTTGAAACAGCATTTCCGGCTTTCCATTGTCCTGTCGCAAACTTTTCTATACCCTGATAATCATAATTAATTCTTATTTTTTTTACATCATTGCTACTACACCATTTTAGTGTTTCAATTACCGACTTCAGCTCTCCTTCAAATTGTCTGAATTGCGTATTTGGAATAGTTCCTGAGAGTTTGGCTTTTATTTCATCTCCCAAATAAATAACAATTCCGTAACCTGTTACGCCGGAAATATAAGAACCATCAACAAAAGCCTCATAAATACCGCTTTCTGCAGAGTAAGTTTCTAATCCGTTTAATTTGTTCCATATTGAGTCAATAAGTGAGTCTATCTCAGAATTTTTAATTTGTTTTTTTAATAAATAAGTTTTTTTTGTAGGTTTATAGTAAAGAAGCAGTTGTCCTGTTAGTATGCCTTTTTCGCTTACGGAAATCTTTACAAGATAATCTCTAAAAGAGTTGTTATCAAAAGAAATATCTATATTTGATTTTTTTAATTCTTTTTGTAATTCTAAAGCTTTAATTTGAAGCTCTCTTTTACACATGCACAATGTCATTTATATTCT
>BNVV01000021.1 GCA_025998355.1 Endomicrobiia bacterium | reverse complement strand
TTTGCTTGTTTGTGTATCACTTTTAGTGTATCCATATAACGTAAATCCTTATTAATCTTTCTTATTTCTTCCTCTATCTTTTTTCCTACACATCCTTTGTCTGCATGCGCCTCTTATTTCATTTGTCGATTAGTTTTTCTGTCTCTTTACCGTCACACGCCTTTGCTGTTTGCTTTCAAACTTTGTTGTCACTTTGCCGTCTTAACCAACTTTCTGTTAAAGCTTGGCACCTCTCCCTAGCAGTGTCTGCATCTACGGCATCAGCTTTTATTTGCAAGTTTAGAGGCCGCTTTATCTATTCCCAACATATTTATCTCGTAAAAAATATTAACCGCAGTTTCTTTAATCGACTTTATTTCTTCTTTATCTTCTTGAGCGAGCTTGGCTAATACAAAATCCGCCGATTGGACAAATTTTGGCAGCGGGCCTATGCCAAGCTTCATCCTAGGGAAATTACTTGCATGCAAATGGTCTATTATAGAATTTATTCCATTATGTCCACCGGCAGAACCAGCCATCCTGATTCTATACTTGCCTATTGGTATTGAAAAATCATCATAAAAAACAAAAATTTCTTCCGGGTCTATTTTATAATACTTCGCAAAAGCAGAAACTGAAATTCCCGAAAG
This sequence comes from Endomicrobiia bacterium, assembly GCA_025998355.1. Classification (GTDB taxonomy): domain Bacteria; phylum Elusimicrobiota; class Endomicrobiia; order Endomicrobiales; family Endomicrobiaceae; genus Endomicrobiellum. The sequence goes on along the minus strand of BNVV01000021.1, from coordinate 17,456 downwards.
ATTCATAAAAGCCATAGGCTTTAAAAGCCATACCTTGCCCTTAGGACCGTCGCAAAAAGAAACATCCGCCATATTGTTCCAATTTTTAAATTTCAGATACTTCGATGCCGCTATTTCATCTAAAACAATAAACCCAAAATTATGCCGAGTATTTTCGTATTTCTGACCCGGATTGCCAAGCCCTACAAAAAGCTTAATTTGTTTGTTCATAAATTAAAGCAACTCCGCGTTGCTATATTTTCAATTAATTTATTTCTTTGCTCCAGCTGCAGGAGTTGCAGCTGTTGCAGCTTCTTCACCTTCCTTATCTTTCTTGCCTTTGCTTATCACTTCAGGCTGGGCTGCTTCTTCGCCTTCCGCAACAGGTTTTTCTTCTTCTAATGATACAGCAACAACGTTAATTATCAATGTTGACGAATCCTGAATATAAGACACACCGTTAAGTTTAGGTAAATCTGCAACGGTAATTCCGTGTCCTATGCCTAATGCGCTTACGTCAATACTAATCTTGTTAGGAATGCTCTTAGGCAACGCTTTTACTTTAACTTCTCTAACTATAAATTCCATAACACCACCAAAGTTTTTAACTCCGTCAGCCACGCCATCAATGTGTATAGGAACTAAAACTTCAACTTCGTCCTCAAGAGAAATAGACTGAAAATCTATGTGTATAGGACGCTGTGTAATTACGTCTCTCTGCAAGGACTTTACAATTGTCGGCTTCTTACTGTCTTTAAAGTTTAAATCTATTATTACGTTTGCGCCATTTTCTTTCATTATCGAGACAAAAGTTTTTGAGTCCACTGATATAGATTCAGATTTTATATCTTTTCCATAAAATACAGCAGGAACTTTCCCTGATTTTCTCAAAGCCGAAATATTTCCTTTTGATCCCGGTTGCCTTGCTTCAACATCTAAAATCACTGCCTTCATTTAAATCCTCCATTGTCATTACAAGTGCAATGTTTCTTGTGGCAAATTACTTCTTCACAAAAAGAGCGCACTTATTGACTCGTTGTTCGAAATTCTCAGAATGGCTTCGGCCAACATTGAAGCTATGCTTAAAACAACTATCTTTTCAGTTGGCCCTTCCTTTGTGAGCGGAATTGAATCGGTTATTACAAGTTCTTCTATAGATGAATCCTGAATTCTCTGCTTAGAGATTCCTGAAAGAACTCCGTGCGACGCCGCCGCAAAAACTTTAATTGCTCCTTTTGCCTTTATCACATCTGCAACTTTTGTCAAAGTTATAGCTGTGTCAACTAAATCATCTAGAATTATACAATTTTTACTCTTTACTTCACCAATAACATTCATAATGGAAGCTTCATTGGGGCGAGGTCTTCTTTTATCAATAATCACTAAATCAGCATTAAAATGCTTTGCGAAAGATCTTGCTCTTTCAACGCCACCGGCATCAGGAGAAACTATTGCAATATCACTTAAATTTTTTTCTTTAAAATAACTTAATAACACAGGCATACCGTAAAGATGGTCAACAGGTATATCAAAGAAACCTTGTATTTGACCTGCATGCAAATCCATTGTTAAAACTCTTGTAATTCCGGCAGTGGCAAAAAGATTTGCAACAAGTCTTGCTGTAATAGGCACTCTTGGTTCAGACTTTCTGTCTTGCCTTGCATAGCCGTAATAAGGGACAACTGCTGTTATTCTCTTTGCCGAAGCCCTTTTTAATGCATCAGCAATAACTAAGAGTTCCATCAAATTCTCATTTACTGGAAAGCTTGTAGGTTGAATTATATAACAATCCGCGCCTCTAACATTATCAACAATTTTAACCTGCACTTCGCCATCGCCAAAACGACCGACTCTTGCTTCACTCAACTCAACTCTAAGCTTCTGTGTAATTTGTTTTGCTAGTTCGATATTGGCGTTACCCGAAATGATCTTAAGTTTCATAATGCCCCCTTGTTATACACGACTCCCATGCGCAAAAATTACTCATACATTTCTTCTTCGCCTCCCGTACGGCAATGCGTAGCACTATCGGAACCCTCTTTGTTATAAAAATTTTCGAAAGCATCGACCAAACCAGCTACCTCTTGAGTGCATTCCATGTTCTCCTTATCTTCTAGAATTTTTTTCCAATTTTTCCAACCCGCAAAAGGAACCTTATTTGCAAGTTTTATCACCCCATTGGCCAAATCAACTACCTCTTAAGCGCATTTCACGTTCTCCTCCAATCTTTTAACGTTAGGTTTCTTCTTCAAAACAGACTCATCAGGATCTACAATCCCCCACCCACCAAGCCGCACAAGAGCCTACTTTGTAAGTTTTAAACCAGTTTCCCAAGCATCTCATGTCCATTATCCCAAGCTTCTTGTTTACGCTTCGCATCATCTACAACACCACTAGTCACCATCAAATTGACATTCAACTCATGAGCTTGTCTGCAAGCCTTAACAGCCTTAGCAAAAGCTTCTCGATACTGCTTGTCCAAACCCTTTGTAACAGAAGCTAGTTGGCTATAAGCATAGTATCTACTTGTTGCAGGTTTTTCTACTTTTTAATTCTTGTCTTGCTCTTGCTATTGCAAGTTTCCCTGACGGCACATCGCTTGTTATAGTTGACCCTGCCGCTATTAATGCTCCGGAACCTACTTTAATCGGAGCTACAAAATTAACATTGGAACCTACAAATGACTTTGAGCCTATAATTGTTTGATGTTTTTTTTCTCCGTCATAATTACAAGTTACTGTCCCAGCGCCGATATTTACATCTTTGCCAATATTTGCATCCCCTATATAAGAAAGATGCTTAACTTTGGAATTTTTTGCTATTACAGCTTTTTTTATTTCTGAAAAATTACCTATTCCTACATTTTCTTTTAAAACAGATTCTTGTCTTATATGAGCAAACGGTCCGATTTTAACTTTTTTATCTATAACCGCTCCTTTCACATAAGAATACGACACAGTGCTCTCATCGCCAATTTTAGAGTCCATTATATAACTTGCACCTTTTATTACACATTTTTTGCCTATTGAAACACCTTTGTCTATGAATACTCCCGGATAAATAACAGTATCGCTACCAATTTTTGCGTCATAAGAAATATATACACTAGTTGCATCTACAAAGGTAACGCCCTTATCTAAAAGTTCTTTTATTTTGTTATTTTTTAATATGGCTTCGGCTTGAGAAAGTTCAACTCTGTTATTTATGCCCTTAACTTCATATTCATCTTTAACTGTGATTAAAGATACTCTTTTACCAAATTTTTTAAGTATCGCAACAGTGTCTGTTAAGTAATACTCTTTTTTTGCATTATTTTGTTTAACTCTTGAAAGAGCTTGCCATAAATTTTTATCAAAACAATAAACGCCTGAATTTATTTCTTTTATCCGTTTCTCAATTAAATTAGAATCTTTTTCTTCGCTTATCTTTTCTAGAAATCCATCTTTTCTTACAATTCTACCGTAACCAAAAGGATTTTCAACTTTAGCAGACAACACCGTAACGGCAGAATTTGTTCTTTCATTGTTTTTCATTAAAGACAGTAAGGTTGAAGATTTAATTAAAGGAACGTCTCCATTTATAACCAATATATTGCCACTGTAATCCTTTAAAACTTTTTCAGCCTGCATTACTGCATGAGCCGAACCAAGCTGTTCTTTTTGATAGACAAACTTTACATTACTGCCGGACAAATATTCTTCAACAATCCCAGCGCCGTGCCCCAATACAACAACAATATCGTCAGGCTTTAAAGCGGAAGCAGCGCTTATAACCCATTCTACTAAAGGCTTACCTGAAAGCTTATGCATAACTTTAGGCAAAGAAGACTTCATTCTTGTACCAGTGCCCGCAGCAAGTATTACGGCTGAAAAATTTTTCATTAATAAAATCCAAAACTTTTTACCCTCTGGTAAAATAACATATAAACATAACATAAAACCTTTACAAACAGTGTATTGTAACAAAAATATTTTAAAATAACAATTCAATGTAGGATCTCACCGTGCAAAACGTATGAAAGCCTTATTGTGTGCTCCTTTTTCTTTTGCGCGTGTATTTTTGCTGTTTTGTTTGGTTGTTCTACTTCACTTTTCCTAACATCTATCACTCTCGCCTTTATTCCTACTCCTTCCCCACCAAAAATTAACCCCTTCTTACATTCTATTTTGAACCCACCCCCACTCCTTATCAACATATCTTCTGCAAATCTTATTATATCCTACATGTAACTTTTGCTAGCCCCCATAATTATTTCAGTCCAATATGTATTTTTAGATTCTACAATAGAATCAGCCATTGCTAACTCTTTGTAGAAAATGCTAAAATGTTAAAGTCAGTAGGGAGGTCTGTTTGCCTTGAAGTTTAGCGCATGCCTTACCAAAAGTTATAAACTATCGCCATGAACAAGAAAACGGTAGTAGCTTTAACGGTAAGTACCTTTTTGTTAACAGCAATGTTACAGCAAGTAGCATTAGCAGCAGACAACGTCTCTGACCAGTCTGGAGTAAAAGTTAGTGTAGACGGAATGTGTTTAATTCAAAAAAAACAGAGTTCTCAAAACGGAGCAAAGATGATCTTTCCAAACGATATTGGAACGACACTGGTAAAGACAGAGCATACGGATCGTACGTATTTGATTTAAAACTCTCGAAAGAGTTTAAAAACGACGGAGAGATTGTACTTCATCTTGACGGCAGCAGCGAATCATCCGATCCAAACGATACAAAATCAGCGGCAGCGCCAATACGTAGATGTCAAGAGTTATTTTACAAGCAGTCTTGTTTTAACAAAAAGCTTAACGTAGATTTCGGTAAGTTTGATTTATGGAGGACTTTTGCAGGAAACAACTTTGCAGGCGATGTAAATAGTCAATTTGGAAGCTCTTATTTTGCAAGAGACCGTGCGATTATTGGTTCTCGTGCTTCTTGTAAAGGTCCTGCTTTAAGACTTGGCTATGCATTATTTAAAAAATTTGATATCGATTGTGCGCATTTTACAACAGATATTGCTAATCTCGACGAGGAGGGTTTTAATATTCTTCAGACAACTTTCAAGCCCTCCAAAGATGGTAATTACAGATTGTATGCATGGAGACTGGTAGACAGTTCAGAACCAGGACGTTACGATTTTGGCATAAGTGCAGATCAAGCTATAAACAGAAATTTTGGCCTCTTTCTAAGATCTGGATCCAATCACCACATTTCCTATGACAAATACGCAGATAACGGAGCCATATTGAAGCCGGTGAAAACATGGAGCTTTGGAATTCAACTAAAAGCAGCGGAATGGTCAACAACAGGCATTGCGGTAGGACAACTATTCCATGTTGCAAAACTTCCAAATGCGGTAGGACAACTATTCCATGTTGCAAAACTTCCAAATTATGAAAAAGAAAAAGACGGCGTTGAGACATATAGAGGCGTATGAAAAAATTGCATTAAACGATAATTTTACCATTACTCCTAGTTTGCAGTATGTTAGCGAAAACAGTATGTCGCAAGAGATAACATCGCAAAAGCGCTTCATTTACGGAATAAGAATCGCATTTCATTTCTAATCTTCTAATTTGTTTGAAAAATTTTAAAAAGACTGCTCTTAACAGAGCAGTCTTTTTTGATATTTACACATTCATCGTCATTGTTTTGCAAAAGTTTTATAAAAATAACTTCCCGCTATGCTTTGCTTTGATATTTTTGAACGAGTTTATACCCTGCTGTGTATTTCCGCTTTCTTTAAAAATATGTTGGAGGGAGGTAATTACGGTTGCATTATTTCTTTTTTCCTAATTTCCAAGACAAATATGCACTTATAAAATCGTCTATTTCACCATTCATAATCAAATTAACCTGCGATGTTTCGTACCCCGTTCTATGATCTTTTACAAGCTGGTAAGGCATAAAAACGTATGACCTTATTTGGCTTCCCCATTCTATAGAACCTTTTTCGTTATAATGTTTTTCGTAAGATGCACGCTGTTTTTCCTGCTCGAATTCGTACAGTTTCGCTTTTAAAAGTTTCATTGCGGTTGCCCTGTTTCTTATTTGCGAACGATCATTTTGCGACTGAACTATTATCCCCGTTGGAAGATGATTAATTCTTACTGCCGAATCTGTCTTATTGATATGTTGTCCACCAGCGCCAGAAGCTCTATAAGTATCGATTCTTATGTCTTTATCCTCAATAACTATATTGATGTTATCATCAACTTCGGGTATAACGTCAACGGAACCAAAAGATGTATGCCTTCTTTTATTTGAATCGAACGGAGAAATTCTTACAAGCCTATGAACGCCTACTTCCGATTGCAAAAACCCGTAAGAGTACTCACCTTTTATTATCATTGTTATACTTTTAATACCGGCTTCTTCACCATCCAAAGTGTCAACAACTTCAATTTCGAAACCTTTATATTCAGCCCATCTAGAATACATTCTTAAAAGCATCTGAGCCCAATCGCATGACTCCGTACCACCTGCGCCAGCATGTATAGATATAATTGCATTGTTTTTGTCATGCTGCCCACCGAGTTTTGTTTTGGCCTCAAAAGCAGCAAGTTCTTTTCCAAGTTTTTTACTTCCTTCTTCAACGTCTTTTAAAATATTTTTGTCGTTTTCGATTGCAGCAAGTTCTTTTAAATCAATTAAGTCCTGCACTCGCACGCTGATATCTTGCCATACTTTATATGTGTTTTTTAGACCGTCAAGCTCTGCCATAACCTGCTTGGCTTTATTTTGATCGTTCCAAAAATTAGAGTTTGTTATCTCAACTTCAAGCTCCTTGATACGATTTAATTTTGAATCGAAATCAAAGAGACCTCCTCAAAGCATCTATTTTGTCTTTCTGTTGTTCAAGCATTATTAACCTCTTTTATAAAAAAATTTGTTTTTAATTTTACTTATCAATGTCGCAAAACTCTTTACAAGTCTGTATTACTATGCAAGCGCCCATCACTACGAAAAAAAACCCCATACACAAGTACACAAATACATCTCCGTGCTTTGTATAAAAAGTTTTAAAATCATTCTGATGAAATGTGCCTTTAAGTAAAGCGCTTTTTGAAGATGGTGTTTTATCAATAATAATACCTGACGCTTCAATAATCCCTGAAATTCCTGTATTTGCAGATACTATAACGTCCTTACGGTTTTCAACAGCCCTAAAAACATTCATCATAAAATGCTGATGAGGGGCCGCTGTATCAAAAAACCACGCATCATTTGTATGATTGGTAAGAACCTTTGCTCCGGAAAGCACAAATCTTCTTGAAATATCAGGAATGAAATTTTCGGAACATATAGTAGAACCCACATATATCTGACCATTATCAAAAATATTTGTATCCTCGCCTCTAGAAAAATCTCCCATTTTATTTAAAACTCCAAAAAACCTTGATAAAAAATTTCTAAGCGGAATATATTCTCCAAAAATAATTAGATGATTTTTGTTATGTACTGCTTTATATCCATTACTGCCTTCAAAGGCTAGGACAGAATTATAATAACAATCGCCTTCATTATGAGGAGATCCTATAATATTTAGTCCACCAGCGGTGCCGGCTATGTTTTTTGCATCGCTGTATATTTCTTCGTAATTTGGAATAAGTCCCGGCATAACCGCTTCCGGCCACAAAACTAAATCTGTTTTATTTTCTGCAATTTCAGAAGCATATTTCTTAAGCTTAGATATAATTTCATTGCAATAAGCCGCATTCCATTTCTTGTCTTGATCAATATTGGGTTGCACAGCCGTAAAACTATACTCTTTACCCTCAAAAAATTTAAATCTATAAATTCTGACAACCCCAAACAGTATAACCACTGCGGTAAGAGTTGAAGCCATATAAAGATATTTATTGCTTCTTAGTTTTGAAATCCAAAAATAAAAACACAAGTTGCAAAATATTACAAGAAACGATACACCATACACACCCGTAAATTCAGCTATTTGTATAACTTCAGAGAATTTAAACTGTGAATAACCCATAAGCATCCATGGGAAACCTTTAAGGAAATATGTCCTTATATACTCAAGCAAAACCCACATGCACGCACCAAAAAGAATTATAAGAATATTTGCGCCCAATTCATTTTTAACAACTTTTTGTATAACGTTTTTTGATAAAGCCAAACACAAACTCCATACTCCCCAGTATAATGCGAGATATATACACAAAACACAAGCTGCGATTAATGCCTGTATGCAAGAGCCGGTCTGAAATTTCAACATATAAACAAGCCAATAAAGCCCAACTGCATTAAAAATAAAACCCGAAGTGAATCCATATAAAAAAGATTTTTTTAAATTTGATCCCGATATTGCAAAAACAAGCGGTACAAAAGATATCCACGCCAAAGGAAACAGGTTCGATTTGGGAAAAGCAAGCACTGCCAATAAACCTGTAACTATGGAAAATATAATTTTTTTATAATTTAATTTAATTTTCATAAAATCACCAAAGGACCCGCCCAAGAGCCTATTACTTTGGTAGTTTTTCGCATTTACCGTACGTGCTGACATTATTTTCAGCCATTTTATCGTAAAAACAACGTCAGTTACCAAAACAAGTTCAAAAATTGATAGTGGTATGGCGCAACTCCAAGCTATTTAACTGTATTTTTACTTACCTCCACCGGCATATTTATTTATTGTTTCCAAAATTTTTCTTTGATCTTTAAGCTCTTTATCTTTTGTATGATCTTGATGAGGCAGCGCTTTTGAAGTACCTTTCACTATCGAAGATAACTTTAAAGGCTGTATATCAGATATTTCCGTATCTCCAGAAGGTCTTACAACATACTTTAGGCTGCCTTTGCTACAGGCAAGAATCTTCTGCGTTTCTTCGACAGATACAGCTAGAATAACAATACCACTATCTTCTGCATCATCTGCTTTATCTTGTTTTTTTGCAATACCTATGTAGTTATTATCTACAGCTAATACCAAAACATTCTGTGCAACTGCAAATACTGACTCTTGGCTTTCTTTGTTATTGTCAGAATACTCTAATACACTAAAAATATCCACTCTTGCACCAGGTGTTAAAACATTAGACGTTGCCATATCAAATTTTATCGGTAAAGCTTTTTTACCTTCAGGAATTAAACTACTTATACCGGCGTTTTGATTAGTCCCGGATATTTTTGTCGAAAGTATTTGTTCACCTTCTTCAATTGTGTTCAACGATATACACACAGCAGCTCCGTCACTGGTGAATAGATCTTTGATATTTTGAAACGCCTTAGGCTGTACATACTCCTTTGGCACTTCTTTCTCCTTAATCATATTAGACTGTATAGCAGTACCCTGAAGGATTCTCTTGGCCGCGACAACTACTTTCACGGGCTCAGCCATACTTTTATATTTAATTTCTAACTTCGACATATATATATAGGCAAGTAACCCGGCAACAATCGCAAACACAACGGCAAAAATCATCATTTTTTTCATAATTTACTCTTTATCCGCTTTTCCCACAGCTTTCGTCGCTTTTTCAAACTGTCTCTTAACTTTACTACCCAAAGCTTTATAAGCAACAAAAACAATCGCAATAACTACAGCGATAATAAGAATGTACTCAACCATACCTTGTCCTTTGTGTCTCTTAACCCATTTAAAATTCAGCATCTTATCTCCTCTTATTTATTCTTGGCGCCTTGAAGCGCTCTGACTACCACTACCAGACAACACCTCAGAACGAGCCTTTATTTCTATATTCTTTTTACCTGTTATTTTTAATACACTTGGAATTTTATATGAGTATTTTACTTCTACAAAAGATTTTTTATTAAACCCAGGAATTAACCCTTTCAAATTACCTAATTTACTAATGCTCGAAAGGTTATCGTATTTAACCGGTTTGTAGTCATTTATTTCAATCTTAATATCGAGTTTATCGGGATCAAGAGTTCTACCAATAATATCTGGGTTACAAAGATAATCTTTTATATCTCTTTCTATATATTTTTGACTAAACGGTGTATATGCAATTAAATCTGTACCATAACGGGCAGCCGTAGAAATTTGCTGCCATGTAAGCGTAACACGAGCAAACCATACAATCACAAAAAGAAAAACAATAATAAGAGGGGCAACTAGGGCAGCTTCAACAAGAGTTTGTCCCTTTGATTGCCTAAGAAGTTTTAAGTATACCATAGTGATATGCTAGAATTTTTAGACAGATCTACATGTGACCACAGAGTTTTTAACAAACACAAAATATTATTAAAGCTCTTTAATTTTGCCATCGTTTTCCCTAGTTTTTATTATAAAATATTGCCAAAACATGACTATTTTATTCACAAGCTCTTGGATGACGCACATCTTCCCCACGAACCATAAAAATAATATCTTCGCTGATATTTGTTGCATGATCACCAATCCTTTCTATGCTTTTGGCAATAAACATTAAATCTATAGCCCTTTGAACAGTGTCCATGTCGGAAGATTTTAGAAGCACTTCTTTTATATCGCCTGTAACTCTGTCTCTTAAAAAATCAACCTCGCTATCTTCTGCAAGCACTGACGATGCCAGTTCTGGGTCGCTTGTATTAAAAGCTCTTATACAATTCATAATCATGTTTTGAACATTTTCTACCATCTTGGGAATATCAATAAGGGGTTCAAGTTCGGGATATTTTATTAAATCTAAAGCCATCCTGCTTATACTTGCAGCTTCATCTCCCATTCTTTCCAAATCGCTGCTAATCTTCATTGCAGAGGTTATAAATCTTAAATCGGCGCCAACAGGCTGATTTAGAGCGATAAGTCCTAAACACTTATGATCAATAACCATTTCTTGTATATCAACTTTTCGTTCAAGACAAAGCACAACATCAACTTGTCCGATATCTCTCTCAGCAAGCTCTTGCGCTGCAGCTTTTATCATTTCTTGAACAAGTTTTGCCATATCAAGAAGACGACTTTGCAAATCGCCCATTTCAATATCAAAATGCCTTATATTCATAATTCCCCATTAAAGACAGCATTGTTTGCATCTTTTAAGATTAAAAACACATCCGTAACATTCTAACCTTTTGATGTTTAAGTGTCAATGTCTTGTCAGATAGAATGTCGTTGATTTTTCGTCTTAAAACAGGATGTGTAAAACTACCGGCTATTTCTCCTAATGGAACTAAAACGAAGAGCCTGTTCTGTATATCTTCATGAGGCACTGCTAAATTATCATAACTAATAACTTTTTTACCAAAAAACAATATGTCTATATCAATAACACGCGGCCCCCACTTTATTGCTTTCTTACGTCCTAAAATATCTTCTATTTGTTTTGTTAATAGGAGTAATCCTTCTGGCGTTAAACTTGTTTTGGCTTTTATCGCAATATTATAAAAATTTCTTTGTTTAGGACCAATCGGCGACGTTTCATAAAAAGAGGAAATATTTTTAATATCTGCAAACAAACTGCTTTGCAAAAAAGACAAAGCAGAAATCACGTTTTCCATCCTGTCGCCAATGTTTGAACCTAAACCCAGGTATACGGTATGCTCCATATAGCGAGTTTTATCATATTTATATGGGGTCTGTCTAAAAACCCTTAAAGTCCTTAAGGTAAAACGCATGAAAGTTTTTTTGATTTTTGATTGTCGAAGGGTAGTACTAAATTGCAGTTTATGAAATTTGTTTTGAGTCTAAAATCAGCCTTGTTGAGAGATTTCTTTTCATACGTTTGTCTTGGCCTATTGTCAACATGCTCTATATGCTCTATTATTCCATCCGGATTTTCTTTCCTTTTTAGCATCCATTCTTTATGCCCGAGTTGTCTGTCACTTTTTTCACGTAAACTCCTTTTATTGCTTCTTCCTTATATACCGCAATGAAGAAGTTGAACTCTTGCCACTGTGCTTATACCTTAACAACTTATCCATCGATTTTTTGCAAAAATACGCTTATCGAAGGCCGATGTATATAATTTGTAATGTAAGTTTCGACATAATTCCAAATTTTATCACCTTCTAACCCTTCGAATAAGTCTACATCATTTCCAGAACAGTTTGAAAGCTTTTTTATGTTTTTTTCAATACTTTTATCAACAACAACATTAGCATTCTTTAAATAATCAGAAAAACTATACCCTGAAAGTTTTAAAAAACGTAAAATAAACGCAGTTAACGCACACTTTGGATATTTACAAATACCCAAAATTTCCCAAATTCTTACTATCAAATCATATTTTTCATGATTTTCGAGATTGAAAGGGGCAAATTTGTCGCCTATTTCAGCCGCATACAAAGCATATAGATTTCTTTGAAAGTCTGCTTTTACTTTTGCGTTATTTCTAATTATATCAGCACCTGTAACTTTTGATCTTACAGAAGGATGATTATTATAAACCATAAACTCACTTTCTGTTAACAACTCGGTTGCGGCAGAAAGTTTTGCGGTAATTCTCTTGGCGCCTGGCACAACGGCTTGTATTTTACCCCATTCATAGGAATAAATAGTTACAAGTTTATCGTACTCGCCGTGTGTTTTTGAATTTAAGATAAGTCCTTTTATTGTATAGTACACTTTTAACGCTATTTTTAAGTTTATTTTTGTTTCCGTCAGGAAGTAAAATGATTAATCCTGCGAAAACAAGCGTTTAAATATCTTGTCCTGTTTGGCAAACATTTTGGCTTTATTAACGCGATCGTAATCCGTATGTCCGCAAAGATGCAGTACTCCATGTATTACAATGTATACAAGTTCCTGCTGCCAAGTATTGCCGTATTTTTTTGCCTGTTTTTGCGTACGATTTTTAGAAATATAAACGTCTCCCATAAAAAATTCGGGGGCTATCAAGAAAGATATAACATCTGTTATACGTCTTACTTTTCTGTACTTTACATTAAGTTTTTTTATTTCTTCATCGCTTACCATTATAAAATTTAATTGATATTTTTCTACTTTTTCCGATAACAACGCAGCGAAAGCCGTTTTTTTAAGCAATACCGTATACCGTTTTGGGAAATTAACAAAATTTATAAAATCTCCACTTTTATTCGTACTCAATTCTTGCATGATACATACCTACTATGGTTGAAATTATACTATCTCTGATAGTTGCTAAATCCTTTAAAGTTATTGGGCATTCCGAAAACTGTCCGTCAATAAATTTATTATTTATTATTTTTTCCACCATATCTTTGATTCTGACGGCCGTAGGTTCATCAATACTACGGCATGCCGCTTCGCAGGAATCTGCCATCATAACTATTGCGGCAACCTTTGTAGTCGGTTTAGGCCCAGGATATCTAAAATTTTCTATATCTGTATCAGGATTTACTTCCAAAGCTCTATGATAAAAAGCATGCATGGGAGTCGTCCCGTGATGTTGTTCGATTATATTAATAATTTCATTATCAATATTATGTTTTCTAGCAAAAACAACGCCGTCTTTAACGTGAGCAACCAAAATTAAACTAGACATTACAGGCGTTAAAGCATCGTGGGGATTGTGACCTGGATTTTGATTTTCTATAAAATACTGAGGATTCTTCAATTTACCTATATCGTGATAATATGAACCTACTCTTGCAAGAAGAGAATGCTCATTCATAACATTAGCTACTTGTTCAGCAATATCTGCTGTCATAATTGAATGATGATGTGTACCCGGCGCTTCAAGCATAAGTCTTTTAAGCAGAGGATTGTTAAAGTCTGAAAGTTCTATCAATTTAATATTTGTGGTTCTTGAAAACAATCTTTCAAGTAAAGGCATAAAAACCAATAAAATAACAATCGCAAGCACACCGTTTAAAACTCCGTAAACAAGGTTACTTTTAAGTTGAGAAACGTTGTAACTGCCAAAAAAATAAAACATAACTATGATTGTTATATTTGCGCCTGCAATTTTAAAACCTGCATTTATAAAGTCAGCCCTTTTCCTAATATTTTTCACATTTGTAACAACAATACCACTGCAAAGCATCACAAGAAAAATATCAAACCTCATATCATTTAAAAAAGCTACAAACAAACTTAAGCATATGGCATATAACGCTCCAATTCTTGCCGATAAAAGCATAGCCGCCATTAATGAAAATGCAGCTACCGGAGAAATGAACGGAGACGCCAACTCTTTTGAAATCTGAAATATTAACATCGCAATAATAAAAAGAAAGCACATTAAAACTACTGCATCATTGTCTTTTAGTATTGTTTTTTCTCTGTTTTTAATTTTCACAATAAAAAAAGCCGAACTCGCAGCGGTAAAAATGACTACCGCAAACATTATCCGACAGTTTATTCCCAATCCTATAACAAACATGCAGTAAACTACAACGATAGTTAAAACTAAAGAAATAGGAACAGGGATTTTTATTTCTTTTGAAAATAAATTTTTGGACTCTCTTAGAACAGGACCTCTATGTGTATGTGTACCAAGACCTCTTGCAGTCTTTAGGAGAAATGCTCTTATCCAATTTTTTACTTTTTCAAAAATATCCATTCGCTCCTCTCGAAATACAACAACAAACTACTCTTTATAGCCAATTAAAAACCTATACTAGACCTCTTTTAAACCTATACCGTATTGTGTCAATAAAGTTAGTTGGCTATATAGTTTACTTGACAACTACTCTAACTCCCAACTCTTTTAACTGTTTCTCGTTTACAGGAGCAGGCGCATTTGAAAGAGGATCAAACGCTTTCTGCGTCTTAGGGAATGCTATTACTTCTCTTATTGAATCTTCACCCGCAAATATGGCACACATTCTGTCAAAACCTAATGCTACTCCACCATGAGGAGGAGCGCCATATGTTAAAGCATCAAGCAAAAATCCAAATTTTTGCTTTGCTGACTCGTCAGAAATATTTAAAATATCGAATATCTTTTTTTGTACATCGCTTTTGTGTATTCTTATTGAACCACCACCAAGCTCTATGCCATTTAAAATAACGTCATACGCCTTTGCCTTTGCAGTACCGACATTTTCTTTAGTAAGAGAAGTGTTATCTTTAGGAGATGTGAAAGGATGATGCAATGCTTGCCATCTATGTTCTTCTTTATCCCATTCCATAAGAGGAAAATCTACAATCCACAAAAAATTAAATTTATTTTTATCTATAAGACCAAGTTCTCTGCCCATCTTAAGTCTCAATGCGCCTAAACCTTGAGCAACTATTTTCTCCTCATCCGCAAGGAAAACAACCAAATCTTTCGATTTTGCATCAAGCTTAGATATAATTGTTTTTATTTCTTCTTCTTTGAAGAACTTTACTATATTTGACTGCGCGCTTGAATCTGTAATTTTCATCCACGCCAAACCTTTGGCGCCGTATTCACTGACAAATTTAGTAAGTTGATCTATTTCTGAACGTGAAAAATCCGCGCCTTTAGGAATACACAATCCTCTTATAACTCCGCCTTTTGCGATTGCAGATGAAAACACGCCAAATTCGCTGTTTTTAAGTTCGTGCGAGAAATCTACTATTTCCATCTCAAATCTTGTGTCAGGTTTATCGGAACCGTACTTGAGCATTGCATCTTCGTAAGACATTCTTTTAAAGGGTGTTTTTATATCAAGATGTAATACTGATTTACAAACTCTTGAGAGCATTCTTTCAATAAGGTCTATTACATCATCTTCTTCTACAAATGACATTTCAATATCAATCTGAGTAAATTCCAGCTGTCTGTCGGCACGCAAATCTTCATCCCTGAAACATCTTGCAAGCTGATAATATTTATCAAAACCTGAAACCATTAAAATCTGTTTAAAAATCTGAGGTGACTGCGGCAACGCAAAAAAACTTCCGTGGTGAAATCTTGACGGCACCAACAAATCTCTAGCGCCTTCTGGGGTAGATTTGGTTAAGAAGGGTGTTTCAATTTCCAAAAATCCTTCTTCATTCAAAAAACTTCTCACTCCATTTGAAATCTTATGGCGCATTATAAAATTTTTCTGAAAATTAGGACGACGCAAATCCAAATATCTATATTTTAATCTCAATTCTTCAGAAGTTTCAACATAATCAGAAATTTCAAAAGGAAGTCTGGGGCAAGTATTAAAAACTTCAAGCTCTGCTGCCACAAGTTCTATACCCCCCGTAAGCATATTTGGATTTAGAGTTCCTTCCGGCCTGTTCCTTGCTACACCTTTAACAGAAATAACATATTCGCTTCTTAAATTTTCTGCTATTTTAAAAATATCTTGATTTTCAGGCTGAAAAACAACTTGCAAAAGTCCAGCCCTGTCTCTTAAATCAATAAAAATTACACCACCGTGATCTCTGCGGGAATGCACCCACCCGCACACTGCAACTTCTTTTCCTATGCTGTGTTCTCTTACATCGCCGCAATAACTACTTCTCTTCATAAAACCCTCTTTAGGAAAATGCCGTCCTTTGATTGTGTGGAAAATTCAAAAACCGCCGCAACAATATGTTTATTAGGTCTGCTTAAAAACTCTTATCTAGCCACTGCCAATTCTTGAACTTGTTTTGGCAACCGATGTTGTCTTTACGACAAGATGCCTAAAACAAGGGTTGCTGTGGTAAATACGAAAACCTAGCAAAACCATGGGTCTTTAGATGGGCTCATATTCTCAAAATATAATAATGCTACAATCGTCTTTGAATCTTTTATTTTTCCGTTTTTTGCCATTTTTACAGCATTTTCAAAACTTACAATTTCTTTTGAAAGGAACTCATCCTCATCTGGACTCTCTTCTCCATCTTCAAGATCAAAAGCAACAAAAATATATAATATCTCCGTGGAAAAAGCTGCAGTAGGATAAAAAGACAAAAGAGCCTCTAACCTCTTTGCTTTATACCCAGTTTCTTCTTTCAGCTCTCTTTGCGCACATTTAATAGGCGTTTCGCCTTTATCAATTTTACCTGCCGGTATCTCATAAGTTATTTGGTTTATAGGATATCTATATTGTTTTACTAAAACAATATTTTTCTTATCCACAAACGAAAGAATAGCAGACGCGCCGAGATGCCCTAAATATTCTCTCTTTGTGACAGCGCCGTTTGGTAGCTCAACCTCATCACAAAAAAAATCTACTGCAGACCCACAGTATATTTTATTCTTTTTTACCAATTTCTCAGTCATACTCTTCATGCGGATATTTTATCATTTTTTAAATGTAAGCAAAATAAAACGTATAAAAAAGTTTCTAGAGGGGGCTGGTTTTAGACTCAAAGCAAATTCCATAGACTGTTGCTATGACTCTTGCCTGCAACAATCAAAAATCAAAAAACTCTCATGCGTTTGTCGTGACCCCCAAGCCCACATAATATAAACATTCCCACATTTATATATAAATGCTATTGCTTACTTCCTTACTTCCACACAAACAATCAGGAGCGTTTTCTCGCAACTCAGGTCTCGATAAGTCGGATTTTTTGATTTTTGTTAATGTTTTGGACGATATAGGTCAGCGGCGATTATCACAATACATTTGCTATCAAATCGTCTGATGAATCTTTTTTAACCGACATAACCAAAACACCAACTTTGTGGCTGCTGCAGA
>BNVV01000020.1 GCA_025998355.1 Endomicrobiia bacterium | reverse complement strand
ATGGAACAGACAAGCTCAGCGGTATGTCAAGCTCAAGTTCCAAAGGCTCGACAGCAATAGCAGAACTAGGAGCAAGCGCAAAAGTATGGAAGTTGGATGTAGACTTAAGTGGACAAGGCTATATTGGTAAAAGAAACGGTTTTGCAGGGACATTGAAAGTTAAGTATACCTTTGGACTTTAAGAAAAGAATGCGCATACCAAATAAGATTGGTTGGTTTATAGTATGCCAATAAATAAAAGCAGGGGAGCGCACATGTCATTAAAACAAATTGATAAATCAAAAGGTTCTGAGGAAAAAACTATAAAAAAGAAGACTGTGTCATCAAAAAAAACAAAAGATATTTCAGTTAAAAAGATTGTGAAAAAAGCTGTTGGTTTGGTTGCTAAAAAAAAGGTTAAAACTAAATCTGCACCTAAAAAGACAGAGTCAAAATCTCAATCAAAAGTTGTTAAGACAAAGATGGTAAAAGCGCGTTCTACTGGAAATAAAATTGTCAAAAAAATTGATTCTGAAGAAAAAAAGCATCGAGTAAAACGTATAGGAGAAAGGTCTGTTGTAAAAAAGGGAGAGCATAAAAAAGAATCGATAGCGGTAAAAGATCAGGATAAAGTTGCTGCTTGGCCTGTACATTTTTCTACGCATACTGCAGTCGAAAAACAACAGCCCAAAGAAGTTCCAATCGTTTTGCCTACAAAGGCTGTTGAAGCGCAAATGCCGAAGCAGCCTGAACATAAGTCTGTAGCACATAAACAGTCTGCTGGATATGTAAAATATGAAGCGCAAAAACCCGTTGTTAAAGCCGTGAAATCTAAACTTGAAACAAGTGAAAATAAACACAAAATCGTAATTCTTATAAATGAGTTGATAACAGTAAGAGAACTTGCCGAAAAAATGAATCTTAGGGTTGGCAATGTGTTAAAGAAACTTCTATCGATGGGAAGCCTTGCTACAATTAATCAGAGACTCGATACGGACACAGCTATCCTTTTAGCCAATGAATTTGATTATGATGCTAAAATGGAATCGATTTATTCTGAAGAAAAAATAAGTTCTCCTGCGCAAGAAGATCCTGTAAAATTAAAGCCTCGTTCGTCTGTAGTTACAGTTATGGGACATGTAGACCATGGTAAAACGTCTCTTTTAGATTCAATAAGAAGCAGCAATGTGGCTGCCGGAGAGCATGGTGGCATCACACAGCATATTGGAGCATATAAAGTTAAAACTGCAAGTGGTCATTATATAACGTTTTTAGATACTCCGGGTCATGAAGCATTTACGGCAATGCGTTCAAGAGGGACGCAAGCTACAGACATAGTTGTTATTGTTGTTTCTGCGACTGATGGTGTAATGCCTCAAACTATTGAGGCTCTAAGTCACGCAAGGGCTGCAAATGTGCCCATTGTTGTTGCGGTAAATAAAATAGATTTACCGGGTGCCGACCCTCAGAAAATAAGACAAGAATTAAGCAATTATGGTCTTGTTTGCGAAGAGTGGGGCGGCGATACAATAATGCTTGACATTTCCGCAAAACACAAACTCAACATTAATTCATTGCTTGAGATGATTTTGCTTAAAGCTGAAATGATGGAACTTAAGGCAAATCCTGATAAAAATGCTGAAGGTATAGTTATAGAGGCGAGGCTTGACCATCGTAAGGGTTCTGTCGCAACGCTTTTAGTGCAGAGCGGGACTTTGAAAGTCGGCGATAATTTGGTTGTAGGCACTACATACGGAAAAGTAAGGGCAATAGCTGATGAGTATGGGAAAAAACTTAATTCCGCTGCTCCAAGCACTCCTGCAGAAGTTTTAGGTATTAACGAACCTCCGCAGGCTGGTGATAAGTTTATTGTAGTTGACTATGAATCTCAAGCCAAAGAAATTGTTCAGTCCAGAAAAGAGAAAGCTAAAGAGATCGCATTAAAGCCTAGACACCATTTGTCTCTTGCCGATATAAGTATGGGGCAGGCAAAAGATTTAAGAATAATATTGAAGGCTGACGTCCAGGGCTCTTTAGGAGCGCTAGGAGATGCTTTAGAAAGACTTTCAACTTCAGAAATAAGTTTAAAAATAATACATAGAGGCGCTGGAGCAATTACGAAATCAGACGTTGCTTTAGCTGTCGCTTCAGATGCCTTGGTAGTCGGTTTTAATTTGCGCCCGGATGCCACTGTTGCAAAACTTGCAGAAACCGAAGGGGTAAGCATAAACGTTTATAGAATTATTTATGATTTGATTGCGGACGTTAAAGCTGCTATGGAAGGATTGCTTGATCCTGATACGAAAGAAAAAATACTTGGAAAGGCTGTTGTAAAACAAGTCTTTAAACTTTCAACTTACGGAACTATTGCAGGATGCTCTGTTACTGATGGCAAGATACTAAGAGGCGCAAAAGTAAGACTTTTGAGAGATAATGTGATTGTTTTCGAAGGGAACGTCTCTTCGTTAAAAAGAATTAAAGATGATGTCAGAGAAGTTGAAAAGGGTTATGAATGCGGTATCGGTCTTGAAAGCTTTTCAGATATTAAACCCGGTGATGTAATTGAAAACTTTACTACTGAAAAAGTTGCCAGAAAATTAGAGTAGCAATTAAATCAAAGAGCTTATCACGAGTAAAACATTTGATTGGTTTTTTATAAGCAATAAATTTAAAGAGGAGGATAGTATATGCCATTGTCATACAAGAGGTCTGTCAGAGTAGGAGAACTTATTCAGCACACTGTCTCAGAAATCGTAAGAGAAATTAGAGATTTGGATTCAAGTTTCGTCACGATTATGGGTGTAAAGCTTGCGGACGATCTTCTCAGCTGCAAAGTTTATTATTCTGTTTTTGGTTTGCATGAAGACAAGGAAAAAATAGATGAAGTTTTAAAGAAAAATATAGGAGTAGTCAGACATCAATTGGCTTTGCGTTTAAATTTAAAACGTACTCCTACAATATCTTTTGTTTATGATGATATCAATGAAAACGCTTCAAAAGTGTTTGATATACTTAAAACTATAGAAGAAGAAAAGAAATAACGTTGTTTTTACTTTGTTACGTACTTTTTTAGTTTGCGGTGAAGTTTCCGTCTGTCAACTATAGTTGTAAAAGAAACGCGATAAACGCATGAAAACTTTTTTTGATTCTTGATTATCGTCGACAATACTAAATAACAGTCTATGGAATTAAAATCAGCCGTCCCAAGAAACTTTTTTATGCGTTTGTCGTGGTAAAAGAAACAATATGGAGAGCTTAGATTGAAGAGTGAAAAAATCAACATCAACTTGTTTGAATTGAAAAAAATTTCAGAAATCTCAAAAATTATCAAACAATCGAAAACATTTTTTATAGCTGGTCATGTAAAACCTGACGGCGACAGTCTTGGGTCTGCCTTAGCGCTCTCTTCTGTTTTAAAGCGTTTAGGTAAGAAAGCTTGTGTTTATGCCGATAAGGTTCCCGATTTTTTAAAATTTCTTCAAGGAGCAGATAAAATAAAAAAATCGGCAAAAAAGACCGATAAGTTTGATTGCGCAATAATATTAGAGTCAACTAATTTTTCCAGAATGGGTGACATAATAACTCCGGATCAATCAAAAAAAATAATAAATATAGATCATCATTCATCTTATGAAAATTTTGGGACGGTAAATTATATTGTTCCGTCCTCGTCGTCAACATCTGAACTTATATTAAATATTTTAGAGTATATGAAAATTAAACTTACAAAAAGCGAAGCAGAAAGTTTGTACACTGGTATACTAACGGATACAGGGCGTTTTCAACAGACAAATACCACTTGTAATTCGCATATTGCGGCTGTGAAACTTATGAAATACGGTATAGATGTAAATAGTATTTATAAAAAAATTTATGAGAATAGTTCTATACATGCGTTGAAACTGCAGGGTCTTGCTCTATGCAGCATAAAAACAATTTTTAATAATAGGGTTTCTTATATTGCCTTAACAAAAGATATGTTTAAAAAAAGCGGTGCAAATGATGAAGATTCTGAGGGTATAGTAAGTTATACTTTGAAAATAGCAGATGTAGAGATTGGTTGTATTTTTAAAGAAGTTGATAAAAAAACTACAAGGATCAGTTGCCGTTCTGCAAGAAATTTTGACTTGTTAGATGTGGTTGGAAGATTTGGCGGAGGTGGCCACAAAAATGCTGCTGGATGTACAATAGAAGAAAATATTGGTACTGCAATAAAAATGATTAGTAATGTTTTAAAAGAAAAATTTGATGACAAAAAAATATAATGATATTGCTGGCTTGTTGCTTTTAGACAAACCATTGGGAATCACTTCGTTTAAAGCCACTCATAAGATAAAAAGAGTGTTGAATGTTAAAAAGACAGGACATTGCGGTACTCTGGATCCTGCCGCCACCGGTCTTTTGCTTGTTTTAACGGGCAAAGCTACGAAGCTGCAGGATAAACTTATGAAAAAAGATAAAATTTACACAAGTTCTTTTCTTATGGGAACTGTTACAGATAGTGATGATTTAGAAGGTAGTATAATTTCAAAAAATAGTACAATGGATATAAACATTGATAGAATAAAAAAAGTAGCTAAAACATTTGAGGGCGAAATTCTACAAATCCCTCCCATGTATTCCGCTTTAAAATGTAATGGTAAAAAACTTTGTGAACTTGCAAGACAGGGAATTGAAGTTGAAAGAAAACCAAGAAGAGTTACAATAAAAAATTTTGATGTGCTTTCTTATTGTGAAAATGTTGCAAAAGTGTGTATATTTTGTTCAAGTGGTACTTATATCAGGACATTGGCTCATGATTTAGGAAGTGTTTTAGGTTGCGGAGCTACCGTGAAAGCTTTGAGAAGAGAAAAAATAGATGTTTTTGATGTTAAAGACGCTTTAAATTTTGAAGATTCGGACGATGTTAGCCAAATAATGAAAAAATTAATACCTTACGATAAATTATTAGAATTAATAAATTAGCGGATGCAAAATGACTGCAAAATCGGTAGTAGCCATCGGGACTTTTGATGGATTGCATAAAGGACATAGACTTCTTATAAGTAAAACTGTATCCGCAGCAAAGAAAAACAATTTTAAAAGCATAGTAATTGTACTTAAGAAGCCTGTAAGAAAAGTTAGTGGACTGCTTATGACGTTTGAAGAAAAATTAGATGAAATAAAAACCCTTGGCGTAGATGAAATTTTTGTAATAGAAGTTCCTTCAGAAGTTCTGTTGTGTACTCCCGAAGAGTTTTTTGACAATTTTTTATGCGGTACTCTTAATGTTTCGGAAATAATATGTGGGTTTGATTTTGCTTTTGGGAAAGATAGGGAGGGTGATATCGAGTGGCTTGAGAGAAAGGCAAAGAATAATAATGTAAAAATGAATATTATTAAGCCTTTAAAATATGCTTCAAAGAAAATTTCGTCGTCATATATAAGAACGTTGGTTGAAGAAGGTGATGTGAAAAATGTGGAGAAATTATTAGGCAGAAATTATTCTTTTATAGGAATGCCATTTAGAGAAAAAGGTATTGGTAAGAAACTTGGTTTTCCAACGGTTAATCTACTGGTGGATAGTGATAAGATTCTTCCTAAAGGAGTTTTCTTGAGTCTTATATCACAAGGTGAACGAATATATTCTTCAATTACAAATATAGGTACACGCGTTACCTTTAACAGAGGAAACGGCATTGTTCCTGAAACGCACATTTTAGATTTTAAAGGTGTATGGAAAAAGTCGCAAACTAAAGTTGTAATATTAAAAAAAATAAGAACCGAAAAAAAATTTGCAAACGTCGAGTGTCTTAAAGTCCAACTTTCTAAAGATGTTTTGACTGCTTTGCGATTTTTTAGCAAAAAGAAGATGAAATGAAAGATATTATTCTTGTAGGCGGAATAGGTGTCAGATTATATCTTGCTACTTTTGTGGTTTTTAAAACAATTAATTTCCATTCTGTTTATGAAGCAACTAGAGGTTTTTGGGGTTTGAAAATTAATTAGCAGATACTTAAAATCCTTTCAGACAAAGGTAAGTGATATTCTAGTTTTAAAAGAGTATAGAGAAACTACATGGTTTTAAAAAATATCTTAGCGACAGGTGGAGCAGGTTTTATAGGAAGCAGTTTTGTTCCTTATTTTATTGGTGTTCATAAAGAGTACAATTTGATAAATCTTGACAAACTGACTTATGCGGCAGATTTAAATAACCTTAAAGAAGTTGAGAATAATGAGCGTTATAAATTTGTGGAATGCGATGTTTGTGATAGAGATTTGATCGAAAAACTCTTTAAGAAATATGACATAGGAGAAGTTATTCATTTTGCAGCTGAAAGCCATTTCGATAATTCTATTTTAAAACCTGTCGCGTTTATAAGAACAAATATCAATGGTACTTTTACTTTTCTTGTTGATGTCGCAAAAAATTATTGGGCGGACAGCCCCTTTAACTACAAGAAAAAATGTGTCAGATGCAGATTTCATCATATATCCACAGACGAAGTTTACAGCTCTTTTGGTGGAGATGGTTTGTTTACCGAAAAGACTCCTTACAGCCCGAATTCTCCTTATTCCACATCTAAAGCTTCAAGCGTTTTTTAGTAAGAGCATATTGTCACACTTACGGGTTGAATGTTACTACAAGTAATTGTTCTAATAATTACTGCCCAAATAGCATAATGAAAAGTTAATACCCGTAATAATTCGTAAGGCTCTGATGCAAGAGCCTATCCCTATACATGGCGATGGTAAAGTTGTATGTTGCAGATCACTGCAGGGGAATAGATTTAGTTTTTCATAAAGGGCAGACAGGTGAAGCATATAATAGACCTCTTAATAACTAATATATAAAAGTACAATAGAAGTACTATGAAACAGAAAAAGAAAGCAGGCAGGTCAGATGGAATGGGTTTAGTATTAATGGGAGTAAAGAAAGGGACATTTGATAAAACAAAGGATAGTCGGGAGTAAGAAAAGATAGGGGGAGTAGGATGAGCAAAGAGAAAATTGAGTATAGAAAAGATATTAAAGATGATGTTTGAGTACTTTAGGGCAATACCCGAACATGTTATCAGACTTGAGACATGCAATGTCAGTGAGAGTTGTGCATATAGACTAGGGTACGTACGAATAAGTATTAATGAGTAGTGGGGAATATGCAGATGGGAATAGGTATTGTTAAACAAAGCGCTAGAAGTAGAAGCAGCAGTGATTATGCTAGGATTGATACAAAGACTTCAAAAACAGCAAAAGCAGCAAAGCAAGAAGAAAAAAGACTACGATAACCGTTGGTAGTAGTTAAATTAAAGGTAAGCAAATAGTATGCACAGCGATAATAGGACAAGGAACGATTTTAGTTTATTTGAATAGGCATGTATTTATGGAAGAAAGACAATAAGATACATGACAAATACAATTTAGGAGGACTTAGGCAGAATACACACAAACACACTAGTTCTTAAAAAAGAGATCAAAGAAACACCCACTAACAAAAGAAGATAAGGAGTTAAATAGGGAGATTTCATCAAAAAGGATTATAGTGGAAAATATTAAAGTATTTGTTAAAAGGTTCAAAATAGTCTCGAGAATAGATAAGTAATAGCAGAAGACGCTTTGTACTGCGATTTAACTCAGGTTACAGGTATTTGTATTCTTGAATTTAATACTTAAGTTTTGCAAGAGGTCTAATGTATTTTGTTACCAACTAGTTTTATTTCGTCAAGTTTATAAACATTCTTTGTCGTGTTCACAGGTGTATCGACTTCTTCTTTACCATCTTTGATAGGGCAATGCGCCTCTTTCTTTTATCCCAAATCACATTGCTCTTTCTGTTTCCAATTATATTCTTTACGTTACGTTATCCCTGTATTGTTTTTCTTGTTCTTGTCGTTGCGTGATGGTTATCTTGGCATCGTCAGCTTCGCTTTCTTGCAGTTGTGTGGTAGTTTTTGCAGCGCTAATTTTGTTACTTGGGCCAATTATCATCAACAAAACTAAAAAAACAATCAGGGCTTTCTTCATCTGTCTCTCTTTGCTCTCGCTCTGCCAAGTTGCTGTCTTGGCATTAATCACAGCGCCCTTATGAAAGTTTTTTAATTTTTTAATAGAGCCCTTCCAAACCGGTCATATATGGTGGGCTACAGTCAATCAAATTAAAGCAGCCACACTCCACGTCATGTTTATATCTGCTATTCCTCTTCTGCAAAAAAGAGGAATTACTACGGTGGATTTGCTCACGACAAACGCATGAAAACTTTTTTTGATTTTTGATTGTCGAAGGCAATACCAAATTGCAGTTTATGAAATTTGCTTTGAGTCTAAAATCAGTCGTCTCAAGAAACCTTTTTCATGCATTTGTCGTGCAATTTTATTGTTGCTTAACTGCTTGAATTTACCGTCGGAACCGCCGTTTGCTTTGCCAAGCTAATTTTGATAACATGAGAGCGGGGAGGTGAGGTTTTGATTCATTTAACTCTTAAAAACAAAAAATATAATCTTGCAAGCAGGAGTATCAAGTGCAACACGATACTTTAAGAGTGGGGCTTGATATAGGCTCAACAACTGTAAAACTTTCGATACTAAATCAAAAAAACAAATCTATTTACAATAATTATAAAAGACATCAATCAGATTTATTAAACACTGTTATAAGTTTAATCGACGACACTCCAAAAGAATTCCAAACCGCAAACCTTACAATATGCACCACGGGCTCCGGTGCTATAGAGTTATCACAAAAAATCAATATGGATTTTGAACAAGAAGTGATAGCATGCTCCAAAGCCATAAAAACTTTTCTTCCAAAAATTGATATTGCAATAGAACTTGGAGGAGAAGATGCAAAAATTACATTTTTTGACAGCTCGTCAACAGATCAGAGAATGAATGAAGCCTGTGCGGGAGGAACGGGCGCTTTTATAGACCAAATGGCGCAAATTCTTCAAACCGATGCCGCAGGAATTAATGAACTTTCGAAAAAACATAAAACAATATATCCTATAGCAGCAAGATGCGGAGTCTTTGCAAAAACAGATATTCTGTCACTTTTAAACGAAGGAGCTACGAGAGAAGATATTGCGACAAGCATTTTGCAAGCCGTTGTCAACCAAACTATCGGAGGATTGGCAAGAGGTCGCGCTATTAGAGGAAATGTTTGCTTTATCGGCGGTCCTCTTTTCTTTTTATCTGAACTGCGAAATTGCTTTACTAACTCTTTACAATTAAAACCTGAGAATATATTTTTCCCAGATAATGCCCATTTTTTTGTTTCTTTCGGAGCGGCATTGTTAAGCAAAGGTAATGAAGTTACATTAGAACAATTAAAAGAAAAATTTAAAACTTTAGCCTACAAATCTCTGCATGGTAGGGCCGCATTTCTTTCGCCTTTATTTACAAACAAAAAAGATTATGATGATTTTCTAAACCGCCATAACGAAGTGTCGGCATCTAAAATTAAACTTGAAGACGCAAAAGGCGATTTATTTTTAGGAGTTGACTCAGGCTCAACAACCACTAAAGTTGTTTTAATAAACAAAGATAAAGCAATAGCATACTCTTATTACGGACAAAATAACAGCAATCCGCTTCAGTCTGTTATTGATATTCTAAAAGGAATTTATACGCGCCTTCCAAAAGATACACAAATAGCAGGAGCGTGTGTTACAGGTTATGGCGAAGCTTTGATAAAGGCCGCGTTAAATTTTGACTGTGGTGAAGTTGAAACAATAGCCCATTACAAAGCTGCTTGTCATTTTAATGCAAAAGTATCTTTCATTTTAGACATTGGTGGACAAGACATGAAGTGCATATATGTCAAAAATGGACTTATAGATAAAATTATTTTAAACGAAGCATGCTCTTCAGGATGCGGATCTTTTATACAAAATTTTGCGCAATCGTTAGATCGTAGTATGCAAGATTTTGCAAAACTTGCTTTATTTGCAAAAAAACCTGTAGATTTAGGATCAAGATGCACGGTATTTATGAACTCTAAGATAAAACAGGTGCAAAAAGAAGGAGCGGAAATAGGGGATATTTCTGCGGGACTCGATTACTCTGTTATCAAAAATGTTCTATATAAAGTTATAAAAATAAGCGATGCCAAAG
The DNA here is from genome assembly GCA_025998355.1 of Endomicrobiia bacterium. GTDB lineage: Bacteria > Elusimicrobiota > Endomicrobiia > Endomicrobiales > Endomicrobiaceae > Endomicrobiellum. Next base: position 8,309 of record BNVV01000020.1, on the reverse strand, counting down.
AGCTTGGAGAACAAATAGTTGTCCAAGGCGGCACATTTCTTAACAACGGTGTTTTACGAGTTGCCGAAATTCTTTTAAAAACTGAAATTATCCGTCCTGATATTGCAGGGATTATGGGAGGCTTTGGGGCTTCAATTATTGCGCTTCAAAATAAGAAAATTTCTTCCTCTATTATTTCTAGAGAAAAACTTTTAAAATTCTCGTACTCAACAAAAAATTCACACTGCAAAGGATGCAAAAATTCTTGCCTGTTGAACATATCAACCTTTCCTAACGGCAAAACTTTTGTTTCAGGTAACAGATGCGAAAATGCTCTACAGAATAAAAAAAACCATGATTTTGTTTTTAATATGTTTGATTATAAATATAAACGTCTTTTCGATTATTACAAACCTTTGCCTTTAGAAAAAGCTCCTCGCGGAGAAATCGGTATCCCACGCGTTTTAAACATGTATGAAAATTATCCTTTCTGGTTTACTCTCTTTACAAAACTCGGTTTCAGCGTAGTGCTGTCGGATTATTCGTCAACCACTTTATTTAACGGCGGACTCGATAGTATTTCATCTCAAAGCGTGTGTTTCCCGGCTAAGATGGTTCACGGGCATATAGAAAATCTTGTTAAAAAAGGTGTTAAAACTATTTTTTACCCATGTATGCCGTACGAAGTAAAAGAATTTAAAGATGCCGATAACCGCTATAATTGTCCTATAGTAGGAAGCTATCCTGAAGTTATTCGCTTAAACATGAGCGTTTTAGAAGAAAAAGTCATAAAATTCCTGCAACCGTTTCTTACTTTCACAAATATTAAAAAATTAATATCCAGGCTTGCCGAAGAACTGAAAGATTTTAATATAGCAAAAAAAGAACTTGTCTTTGCTGCGTTCGAAGCGCGAGCTGCTCTTGATTTATTCAAAAAAGATATAAGAAAACAAGGCGCGCTGCTTATAAAAGAAATTAAGGAAACAAACAAACCGGCAGTTATTTTGGCAGGAAGACCATACCACATTGATCCAACAATAAACCACGGCATTGCAGATTTAATTGTGGCGTATGGTATGATAGTTTTAACGGAAGATTCTGTAGCGCATTTATCAGGACCTCTTGGAAAAATTAATTTTGCTGACCAGTGGATGTATCATTCAAGATTATATCGCGCTGCAAATCTTGCCACAAAAATAGACAATCTTGAACTCGTACAGCTTAACTCTTTCGGCTGCGGATTAGATGCAATTACTACGGAACAAACTGAAGATATACTTGCTAGATCAGGTAAGATTTATACCGTATTAAAAATAGACGAAGGCTCCAACTTGGGCGCAGTAAAAATACGCATACGTTCTTTGATTGCCGCCATAAGAGAAAGAAAAGGGTTAAAATTTAAAGGGGATACGTTTGAAAAAATAAAGTTTTCTGAATTTACAAAAGATATGAAAGAATCTTACACCATTTTATGTCCGCAGCTTTCGCCTATACATTTTCGTCTTGCAAGTTCTGTTATACGACGTAAGTACGGAATAAATCTAGAAGTTTTACCTAAAGTTAATAAAAATGATATAGAAGAGGGATTACAACATGTAAACAACGATGCATGCTATCCCGCAATAGTTGTTGTCGGCCAACTTATAAATGCTTTAAAGTCAGGCAAATACGATATAAACAAAACAGCAATGATCGTATCGCAGACAGGCGGAGGATGCAGAGCCACAAGTTATGCAGGTTTCTTAAGAAAAGCAGCCCAAAAAGCTGGTTTTAAAAATGTTCCCATAATTTCTTTCAGCGTAACAGATTCTTCATTAAATAAATCTTTGGGAGTTTCTTTTGCGATGTTAAAAGACACTTTACTCATGATTCTTTACAGCGATTTGCTTATGAGATTATCCAATCGTGTGCGTCCTTACGAACTATACGCTGGGCAGACAGATACTTTAGTTGAAATATGGCTTACGCGTCTTTCAAACAGGGCGGGGAAGACAATATGTTTTAATTTTAAAAAAACCATAAAAAAAATTGTTACCAATTTTGATAACATAGCTATGCGAAAAATAAAAAAACCGCGGGTTGGAGTTGTTGGTGAAATCTTAATTAAGTTTCATCCCGATGCTAATAACAATCTAGTCGCCTCTTTGGAAAAAGAAGGAGCTGAAGTAATTGTTCCAGACCTGATGGATTTTATAAATTACTGTATATTGGATGATGTCTATAAGTATAAATATCTTGATGGAAGTTTTAAAAATAAAATTATATCCTTAATAACAAATGGATATATAGAACGTCTCCGTTCTGTTGTAAGAAAGGTTCTTAAAAAAAGCGCCAATTTTCGTTCTTATCAAACTACAAGAGATTTAGCGGCAAAAGCTTTGGATATTATTTCAGTGTGTAATCAAACTGGCGAGGGATGGCTTCTAACAGCTGAAATGCTTGAACTTATAGAAAGTGGTGTAAACAACATAGTATGCGTGCAGCCATTTGGATGCTTACCCAACAACATCACAGGTAGAGGTGTTATAAAAGAATTAAAACGTCGGTATAATGATATCAACATCGCTGCCGTTGACTACGATTCAGGAGCAAGCGAAGTTAATCAAATTAACAGACTCAAGCTTTTGATGAGCATCGCTCGCCAAAAGGTTGACAATAATTATGCCAACTGAAAATAAAAAGAACAAAAAAGTAATTAACAATTTTACCGACGTCATTTCAACTTACTAACACGACACCTGCAATTGTAATGCACAGTTGTTCATTAAAAGAAGTATAATTTGAACGTATGAGGATGTTTTGAGATATCGGCATATAGTTGGACTAAAATCCAAATATGTCTGGAAATATGATTTATGTATGAGATTTAATATGCATAGGAGCTGCAAAATGGCACAAGAAGTGTATTTTCTTCCTTGGAAGAGGAGAGATGAGTTGTATAGTTTTTTAAAAGCAGCAAAAATCTTTGAGCATGTAAAAGAAAGAAATTTTTTGGCAATAAAAATACATTTTGGCGAAGAAAGCAACAAAGGTTATATCAAGCCCGAATATGTGGCGCCAGTTGTAAAAATTATCATGGAAAAAGCAGCTTATCCATTTTTAACTGATGCAAGCACAATTTATATCGGCAAAAGATCTGATGCATATCATCATCTTCTTATTGCCAATAAGCATGGTTTTACCATTGATTCATGCGGATGTCCGATAATTATTGCAGATGGGTTAAGAGGTAATGTTGAACAGAAGATAAAAGTTAATTTAAAGCATTTTAAAACAGTTACGATAGCGCAGGAAATATATAGTGCCGACAGTTTTATTTTTATGAATCATTTTAAAGGGCATGAAATAACTGGTTTTGGTGGAGCATTAAAAAATATCGGTATGGGATGCGGTAGCAAAGTTGGCAAATATGCTATGCACAATTCATCTAAACCTACGATAAATAACGAGCATTGTATAGGATGCGGTAATTGCGTAAGACATTGTTATCAAAAAGCATTGTCACTTGTATATAAAAAAGTAGTTATGGATAAAGAAAAATGCGCGGGTTGCGGACAATGTATAGTGAATTGTGCGTTTAAGGTGTTTGGTTTGAAATGGAACAAAGATTCTTCTGTCGTTCAAGAAAAAATAGTTGAATATGTTGCAGGTGTTTTAAAAAATAAAAGTGGCACTTATATAAGCTTTTTAAATCATATCAGCAAATACTGTGATTGTTTTTCTCTGCCAAAAAACGGTCCGCTTATGGATGATGTCGGCATTGTCGCCGGCGTTGATCCTGTTGCAGTAGATCAAGCAAGTTATGATTTGGTAAATGAAGCTTCTGGTAAAAATTTCTTTGAAAAGATATATCCCGAAATTGATCCGACAATTCAATTAAAATATGCAGAAGAATTAGGTTTAGGAACAAGAAACTACAAACTGATAAGCTACTAAATTTGTTGCATTATTGCAGCGATTTTGCGAAAAAGGATAAAGTTTCTTTCTTGCAAAACAGTTAAAATTCCCACCTCGAAAATTTAAAGTATCGCAAAGTTTACTGGTACCGAAGTTAGTTTGTCGATATGTTTTTTTGAGATCTTTCATGTATAATGCTTTGCTTTTAATATTCTTGGAAGTCCAGAATAATCATTTAATATTTCAATATCTTTGTAATTGTTATCTAAAAATATCTGTTTTATTTCGGAGGATTTATTTGCGCTTAACTCAAACACAACCAAACCTCCGAAATTTAAATAATTTAATGCCTCCCCGGCAATTTCTTTATAAAAAAACAACCCTTCATCTTGCGCCGTTAAAGCAAGTTTTGGCTCGTATTTGAGTTCAGGTTCCAAATAATTATATTCTTCATCCGAAACATAAGGGGGATTTGAAATTATAATATCAAATTTTTTATTTCCTATACTGTCAAACATGTTACTTGCAATAAAGTCTATATCGAAAGCATCGTTTATTTGCGCATTTTCTTTTGCAATTTTTAATGCATCGTTACTTATATCTGAAGCTGCAATATTCTTAAAACTGCCAAGTTTTGCTAAGCCTATAGCTATACAGCCGGAGCCTGTGCACAAATCTAATACCGATTTTTTATTTTCTTGTGTTGCAAATTTTAATACCGCTTCAACCAAAAGTTCGGTTTCAGGTCTTGGTATTAAAACATTTTTATTTACTTTAAACTCAAAATCCATAAAGCCGGCAAAACCTGTTATATATGCCGCAGGTTCTCTTTGAGAACGTCTTAAAATATACTCTTTGTATTGTGATATTTGTTTATCTGTAAGTTTTTGATTTCTTATAAGAGAAAGCTTTGAACGTTTGGTTTGTAGCACAAAACTTAAAAGAACTTCGGCATCCGATTTAGGATCGGAAAGGCCTACTGATTTTAAAAACGTTTCAGCTGTTTTTAATAAAGCATAGACATCATCACCGTTAATCATTTAAAAATTATTTACTTTGAGTTTAGATTCAATATCAGCTTCTATTAATTTATTGACAAGCTCTGATAAATCGCCATCAATAACTTCTGTAATGTTATATACGCTGTATCCTATTCTGTGATCTGTAATTCTGTTTTGAGGAAAATTATATGTTCTTATCTTTTCAGATCTGTCGCCTGAACCAACCTGTTGCTTTCTCTCATCTGAAAGCCGTTTTTCATGTTCTAAAACTTTTTGGTCATAGAGTTTTGCTCTTAAAACTTTTAATGCTTTTGCTCTGTTTTTTATCTGACTTCTTTCATCCTGACACGCAACAACAAGACCGGTAGGTAAATGAGTAATTCTGATTGCCGAATCCGTTTTATTTACGTGCTGTCCGCCAGCGCCTGAAGATCTGTATGTATCAATTCTCAAATCCTCATTTTTTATTTCAACATCAACTTCTTCCGCCTCAGGGAGAACGGCCACTGTTACTGCCGAAGTATGAATTCTTCCCGCTGCTTCAGTAGCAGGAACTCTCTGGACTCTATGGGCACCTCTTTCAAATTTAAAATAGCGCCATACTCTGTCTCCGTTTATTTCAAATACAACTTCTTTAAAACCACCAAGTCCTGTAGGATTTGAATCTAAAACTTCATATTTCCAACCGTTACGTTCGGCAAATCTTGTATACATTTTATATAAATCGCCGACAAATAAAGCGGCTTCGTTTCCGCCAGTACCTGCGCGAATTTCTACAATAATATTTTCTCTTTCATGTGGATCGGGCGGTATAAGTAGAATTTTAATTTCCGCTTCCATCTTATTTCTTTTTTCTACAAGATCATTGTACTCTGCAAAAGCCATTCCTCTTATTTCATTGTCTGCAGATTGTTTTAATTCTTCAGTATCTTTTATATCGTTTAAAAGTTTAGAATATTGAACATATTTTTCAGCAAGTGGACGCAAATAAGAATGCTGCTTTGCAAGTTCTCTGTACTTTTCTTGGTTAGCGACAGTGGATAAATCGCCGAAGTTTTTTTCAACTTCTTCAAATTGGCTGTTCAATGATTTCAATTTTTCTAAAAACATAATAACTCTAAACCCTGTATCATATAATCCGTATAAAAAAGATGGAAGAATCTTTTGCACTATAAAGATTCTTCCATGCCATTATTTTTTGTACAGCTACTTACCTTTAACTTCTTTATCTTTCTTAGAAGCAGTTTTTGTTTTTCTTGGCGACGTAGTAAATATCTTACCCGTAATTTTCTTTGGAGCAGCAACTTTCTTTTCAACTTTCTTTTTTACTACTGTTTTCCCACCTGTTTTTGCAAAACGTTTTTGGAACCTCTCAACTCTTCCTGCTGTATCTATAAGTTTTTGCTTACCTGTGAAAAACGGATGACAATTAGAGCATATTTCAAGTCTAATTGAAGGTTTTGTCGAACGGGTTTTAAAAGTATAGCCACACGCGCATGATACCGTGCTTTCTTCGTATTTTGGATGTGTTGCTTCTTTCATTTTCTAACATCTCCTTTTTTATCGCTACATTACATGCATCTGTGTACCATTATGCAAAATTTTTAACTTCGAGTCAAACATAAGCTTAAACACATCTAAGTAACAACTGCGATTGTGATACACAACAGGAATGCAGCCAAATCGTTTAAGAGTTTGCGTCGTAACAAAAACAAGATAAGTTTTTGTTAAAAAGTGGCAGAATCGACTATATAACTAATTTCCCGTCTTTTTAATTAAATAATCTGCTATTGCCATCGTAGACAAGAGGCGCCTTAAAAGTTTTTCGTGTTCATCTTTTTTATTTGACACCACTAAATTATGCTCATTATCAAAAGTATAATAAACTACATTATTTTTAAAAATATCATTGTTTACGGCACAGCTTTTATCAATAATATAATTCTCGTAATGCATAACGTTGTTCATCGCATTTTTAGATAATAAATCTGTACCTTCAGACATATATTTGGAATTGGAAAGAGAAAGATTATACAGGGTTGGCATTATATCCAAATGAGAACCAAAAACATCGGTATTAATGTTTTCAGATCTTATTGATTTAGGAATATATAAATAAAGCGGAACTCTTATTGCATCAAAAAAATTTTCCATCCGACATGCATCATTAAAACTATGATCTCCTGTTACGGCTATAATTGTGTTGTCCGCATACTTTGAATTTTTAATCTTAGAAATAAAACGACCAAGCATTTCATTTGAATATTGGTATGTCGCAAATCTTTGTTCCGCTCGATTAATATCTAGTATAGTGTCTTTTAAAGATTTGGAAATTTCTAGAGGTAACCGCTTATAATCTTGCGGTAAAGTATAAGGAGGATGATTTGTAGTGGTTAAAGCATAAATAAATTTATTATTGTCGCTCTGCGAAAGAGTTTCAAAAATTAAATCAAAAAGATATTCGTCATATGCACCCCAAGCGCTTACCGGAAAATTTTTATTTATCAGCTCACAGCTCAAGACATTGTCAAAACCTAAATTTAACGCTAACGTTCCCACATTGCGCCAGCTTGTATTGCCACCATATAGAAAAAATGTTTCATATCCGCTTTGTTTATATGGGGCAACAGCAGCAAACTGATATTGCTTGTATGCGTACTTTGATTGAGTTAAGCTTTCAGAATTAGGTCTTCTTCTTGTATTTAAAAATGTCGCTTCTACGGCTTCTATGGTGATAGTTCCTTCCGATGAAAAGTTGTGAAAAACTATATCTTCGTCAAAATGCTTTTTTAATTCGCCCAAAACATTAAATTGTTTTGAATTATACTTTATCAAGTCGTTACCAAAACTTTCCATCACAATAAGAACTACATTTGGCTTAAGATTTTCTATTTTTTTGTTTATAGAGGTTTTAAATACAAGCGATCTTTCAGGCTTTTCTTCAGGAATTGCATTAATATCTTTTCCTAAAAAATCGGCAAAAGCCTGTCTTATATTATTCCCATAACCGGTTTTGGCAATATAGTTAACATCTGGCACTTTTATTTTATTCTCAACCGCCTTTCCTAAATTAAACACGCAGTTAATAGCAGTTTTATTAAGAAAGTCGTTTGACAATACGTTCAAATATTGCGAAATGGGTAATGAACCAACAGTTCCTCTAATCATTAAAAAGACTGAAAATGTAAGCGCGACTGATATTAGCAATCTAAAAAATAAGTTAGGAAAACGAAACGTGTAATTTTTAAGTTTTAGAATTGTTTTAGAAACAAAGAAAACTGCTGCAGAAAAAGCAGAAATCCCACAGCCTATTAAAAATAGGTTGTAGTTCTCGTAAAAAGTTTTTATCAAAGCCTTTGTGTCGTCTTCAACAAACCCAAAGACCAAAATATCAAGATGATTTTGAAAATATGCGTAAAAATAAAAATCTAC
>BNVV01000019.1 GCA_025998355.1 Endomicrobiia bacterium | reverse complement strand
TATTTGGGAATTTAGAGCGTTGTAATAGCCTAATTCAAATAACAAAAGAAATTTGGTAACGCTTGCGAACATAGAGTTTGAGCAAGAACAATTACAGCTCTTCAATTTCCTCCGCTGATACCGCGCGTCTTGCTGTGCGGAGGTTCATTTGCAAAAATTTCAAAATACTGCGTTCCTTGGATTTGAGTTTATACTTCGTTACGCAGCGACTTACGTACATAAAACCCACGGCGTTGCTGTGAGCCTTGTCTAAATTCAAAGTACTTTGTGCTCGGATGGGGTTGCTGCAAAGATACTTGCGTTCTCGTTCCTTTGAGTGTAGATTAAATTGCTTTTTTAATTTTTGCTTCACAAAACCCTTACTTAACATGTAGACTATATTATCGCGAAATCAAAAAACTAAGTAGAAACAAGGAGTTTTCATGACAAATGAAGAAATAAAGAACGAAAGTTCTAAAAAAAACGGCTACGATGCATCAAACATTCAAATTTTGGAAGGATTGGAAGCGGTTCGCAAAAGACCTGCTATGTATATCGGTTCTACCGGCAATCAGGGGCTCCATCATTTAGTTTATGAAGTAGTTGATAATTCTATAGATGAAGTTCTTGCAGGTTATTGTAGAAATATTGACGTTGCTATTCATACTGATAATTCAATAACAGTTTTAGACGATGGAAGAGGAATTCCTGTAGATCCGCATCCGGACCCTAAATTTAAAGGTGTATCGGCTTTGGAAATAGTTCTTACAAAACTGCATGCAGGAGGCAAATTTGATAAAAATTCATACAAAGTTTCAGGCGGTCTTCACGGAGTCGGCGTATCCTGCGTAAATGCATTGAGCGATTCTTTTGAAATTGAAGTATATCGCAACGGCAAAATCTACAAACAGAATTATTCTAAAGGTAAACCGTTATGTCCTGTAAAAGAAACAGGCACGACAGACCAAAAAGGAACAAAGGTAACATTTCACCCTGATGCTGAAATTTTTACAGAAACAACGTATTCTTTTGATACTCTTACAAACAGGTTAAGAGAGCTTGCATTTTTGAACGCAGGCACTCATATCAGAATTGCAGATGAAAGGGACGACAAAGAGCATATTTTTGATTATGATGGCGGCATAAGAACTTTTGTTCACTATTTAAATACAAATAAAAACGTGATTAATAAAGAACCTATCTATTTTTCGAAAGAAAAGGATGGCGTAAGTATCGAAGTTGCCATGCAGTATAACGACTCTTACAACGAGCAAATTTTTACGTTTGTAAACAATATTAATACTATTGAAGGCGGGACGCATTTGTCTGGATTCCGTTCTGCTTTGACAAGATCCGTGAATGAGTATATCAAGAAAAACGAAATTTCAAAAGTTAAAGATTTGAAGCTTTCAGGGGAAGACGTTCGCGAAGGATTGACTGCCGTTATTTCAATTAAAGTTCCAAATCCACAGTTTGAGGGTCAAACTAAAACAAAACTTGGAAATTCCGAAGTAGAAGGTATAACACAGTCTGTAGTAGGAGATGCTCTTACAATTTTCTTGGAAGAAAATCCCGGTATTGCAAATGCTATTTTAGATAAAGCAATTAACGCCGCTGAAGCAAGAGAAGCTGCAAGAAAAGCAAGAGAACTTACAAGAAGAAAAGGCGCTCTTGATTCCGCTTCACTTCCTGGAAAACTTGCGGATTGCTCTGAGAGAGATCCGCAGAAAACAGAGTTGTTTATAGTTGAGGGAGATTCCGCGGGTGGCTCTGCAAAACAAGGTAGAGATAGATCTTTTCAGGCGATACTTCCTCTAAGAGGTAAGATTTTAAATGTTGAAAGATCTCGTCTTACAAAAATGCTTGCAAATAATGAAATAAGAACACTAATTACAGCCATAGGCGCAGGTATCGGCAAAAATGAGCAAGATTTTAATGTTGAGAAAGCTCGTTATCATAAAATTATTATTATGACCGATGCCGATGTTGACGGCGCGCATATAAGAACATTACTACTGACATTTTTTTACAGACACATGCCGCAGCTTTTGGAAAAAGGCTATATATATATAGCACAGCCTCCTCTTTATAAGGTTAAAAAGAACAAAAAAGAAATATACCTGGATTCTGAGGAAGCATTAGACAAGTTCTTATTTGCGGAGGCGCTTGATGGGCTATCAATGTCTTTTATACAATACGATGGAAAAGAAGTAAAAGAAATTGATGATAAGACTTTAAAAAAAGTAGTTACAAACATAAGCGAAATGGGATTGCTTTTAAAAAAACTGTACAAGAAAGGGGTGTCTTGGAAAGATTACCTTAAGTTTAAAGAGGCAGGACAGTTACCTCTTTACAGAGCAGTAAAAGATGGTAATGTTCAATATATTTATTCCGACAGAGAATGGAAAGAATTTAAAGATCAGTTAATTGCAAAACGCAGAGAATTACTTGCTTTGCAGGGAGAACTTGCTGAAATTACAGAGAATTTTCAGCTTGAAGACATAATGCCCGAATATAAAGATTTATGGGAACTTCCTCGTATAGATAAGCTTGCAAAACAGCTTGAAAAAGAGGGATTGCATCTGGAACATTATGGCGAAACGCATGCAAAACCTATATACAAACTTCAGGATGCACAAAAGAAAGAGCATGGTGATATTTACGAACTTCATTCCACAACAGAGCTCATTGAAACAATAAAAGAACTTGGCAATAAGGGAGCGACAATTCAAAGATACAAAGGCCTTGGAGAAATGAATCCTGAACAGCTTTGGGAAACTACAATGGATGTAAACAATAGAAGAATGTTGCAGGTAAAGCTTGAAGATGCCATTGAGACAGACATAATCTTTACAACTTTAATGGGAGACCAAGTTGAACCAAGAAGAGCTTTCATTCAAACGCATGCTCTTGATGTAACAAATTTGGATATCTAAATTTACAGGCATTATAAAATTACCAGATCCACCGCAATCCCCCAGCCGTAAGGCTGGGGGATTGCGGTGGATCTGGTAATTTGTTGAAAATTTATGCTTGGCAAGCTACTGAGGCTCTACGCTGCAGAATTTCCCACTTTGTATCAACATCTTTTTGGATTGATTCAAGAATACTAGCGTTTTCAGGTTTGAAAAGATGCTTAAATCTCCCCTGTGGTTTCAAAAATTCTACAACAGGTCTCTTTTCCTTAGGCATAACATTTATTTTATAAACACCATTTTCAACTTCAAAAGAAGGCCATATGCATGTTTCAACAGCAATCCTTGCAAGTGCCATGGTGTCTTCAGGCTTATAGTTCCAACCGAGTCTGCAAGGCGTTAAAATATTTATAAACGAAGGCCCATCAATCGACAAAGCCTTTTGTACTTTTGTTATAAAATCATTCCAATTTCCAACATAAGCTTGCGCAACGTAAGGGATATTATGAGCAATCATTATTTGTGTTAAATCTTTTTTATTCCGCTCTTTTCCTTGCTGAACTTTTCCCGCGGGGGCTGTTGTTGTATGAGCTCCTTTAGGAGTTGCTCCGGACCTTTGGATACCAGTGTTCATATACGCTTCGTTGTTGTAACATATGTAAAGCATTTTATGCCATCTTTCCATCGCACCGGATAATGACTGCAAGCCGATATCATAAGTTCCGCCGTCACCACCAAAAGCTATAAATTTAATATCTTCTGTAATTTTACCTTGTTTCTTCAAACTTTTATAAGCAGCTTCAATACCGCTGCACGTTGCGGCTGAATTTTCAAAAGCGCTGTGGAAAAATGAATTTTTCCACGAGGTATAAGGGAAAATTGTCGTTGAAACTTCCAAACATCCTGTAGCGCTTGTAACAACAACAGGTGTATCGCCAACCGCTATCAAAGTTTGTCTTGCAACTATACCAGCGCCACAGCCTGCGCAAAGACGATGACCACCTGTTACACGTTCCGGGTTTTTGCTTAAATCTTTTAAATTTGCCATACCATTCTCCTAAAATCCAAGTTTTTTCTCACTTTTCCAGGTAAAACACGTGAAAAATATTTACAATGAGGAACAATCCTAACTATAAGCAGTTCGTACGAGCATCTTGTTAACTATTTTAACGTACGCAAACATTTCGCCAAATTCTATCCTGGGTGTCTCTAAAAATCCATGATTTTGGGAAGTTTTTGTGTTTATCATTCTGAACTTGTCACGGCATCTCGTCGTAAAAAATAACATTAAATACCAAAAGAAGTTCAGGATAGCAGTGAAATGCTTTGAATTTTTAGACAGACCCACGTAGTCATACGACGGCCTTCCTCTAACAGCTTTCCAGATATTGTTCAATCTACATACTTGTTTAATCTTTCTAGCAGATCCCCTATTTTGCTTAATTTAGTTAATCTATTGCTCCCTTTTGCTCCCTTTAAAAAATGTTCTTTGTTTTCATTTTTCCTACGCTAAGCAGGAGTTATCTTTGCCCCCTAAAAATTGTACCTTCTTTTTATCAAAAAAGATACCTTTTGTAAAATCTCGCAACATATTGGGCTAATTGGCATTTGAGGATAGCCAAAGAATAATGAAGTAGCGTTTTGTAATTCAAACTTTTGAGATTTTACAAAAATTCTCTTATATGGTAACATCATTCCATGAAGAAGATTCGTGAAATGAAAGGCGAAATAAAAGAAAGAATTGCGGTTCTTTTTATTGCGCACGGGCAAGAAAGTCCTTTTAAAATCAATATTTCTGTTTTATTTTTGTGCGCTTTTATAGTTTTATGGACTACCACGACCATTTGGTCAGGATATTTTGCAGGCAAATACTTTGGTTACATTAAAACAAAAGCTGATAACAAAATAATGCGGATTAAACTATCTCTATTTGCAAGTCGTCTTGAAAAATCAAAACATTTGTTAGAAAAAGCGCAAATAAATGACGAAAAAAATCGTTTGTCTCTTGCTTTGAATGCAAAAAAATCAATTATCAAAGAAAGTTCATGGCAAAATCTTGGCAAATGCTGCCCTACTCCGGCGCAAATAAATGCGCTTGCGGCAATTCTTTCAGGCAATTTAAGTAAAATAAATTATGCCGAATTATCGAAACAAACAGGTAATTTATATGCGCAATATAAATTTATTTATCGAAGTTACGATGAAATAATAGCTCATTTTATGACAGCGCCATGTGGCCGACCTTGCGATGGGCGTATATCTTCTTGCTATGGTTTTAGATCGCATCCGACATTTCACGGTAAGGGTTTCCATAACGGGCTTGATATCGCAAACACAATAAATACGCCTATACGATGCACAGCTGACGGTAAAGTTGCATTTTCAGGGCGGCAACCCGGATACGGCAATGTAATAGTTATAGAGCATGATCATAATTATAGAACCGCTTACGGACATCTTTCAAAAAAACTTGTAACTGCGGGGACTCGTGTGTGCAAGGGGCAGGTAATCGCAAAAATGGGCAACACAGGGATATCAACTGGGCCACATGTACATTATGAAGTTCATTTTAAAGGGAAAACTACAGATCCAAAACCATATCTGGCAGATTACCTTTTTGCTCAATCTGAAAGGAATTTTTATGCTTAAAAAGAAACCAAAAAAATGGCTTGACGCTGTTGAAACGGTAATAGGACAGAAGGTACCATAAAAACTGATAAGCAGAAAGCTTAGTAAAAGGAAATACTAATGTTTGCGAAACAATTGAAATGCTCGCCTTAAGCCAAAGTTTTGGAGATATAAAAACAAATGTACTTGCTATTGTCCAAAAGTGCTCATTTTTACGGAAGATCTTTAACGACAATAAAAGAAACAACTAATGGAGCGGAAACAATATGATGAATTTTTTCAGAAGACATATACGTGCAATTTTTATTGTGACAATCGTTGCTTTTATGGTAGGGATTTTTTGGGGTCCCGTGTCTTATGCTTTGGGACCAAAAGATTATATCGCCAAGGTGAACGGAACAAAAATACCTATATCGCGTTACAAAAATATAGCAATGGTATGCAGTCAATTGAAAAACAGTCAGCTTTCAGAAGAAATTTTAAATATAATAAAAGATGAGTTAATAAAAGAGGAAATTTTTTATCAGCAGTCGAAGATTTATGGAATTGTAGTTACAGACGAAGAATTACGGGTCGATATACAAAATTCAAAGGAGTTTAAAGATAAGAACGATGTTTTCAGCAAAGATAGATTCAAGGTAGCTTTAATCTCAGAACAAATGAGCCCAAAAGAATATGAATCGTTAAGGAAAAAACAAATTGCCGTCAAGAAAGTAAAAGAGATGATTGCATCTTCTGTAAGAGTATGGAAGCATGAGTTCGAAGAAAAAGTTAAACAAGATTCGTCAATCACAAAAGACGCTTTGAAGCTGGAAAAAGGAAACATTCTTTTAAACGAATGGTATTCAACCGTACATGACAACTCTAAGATAGATAAAAATGAAAAGGATTTCCAATACCTGAAAGGTAGAAGCTCAAAGCGCGAAGTTGCTAATGCGCAAACCAGATTGTCTAACAAAAAAGATAAATGAGCTTTGTAAATGGATTCCAATAAAAGCAGACGTTGCTTTTTTGCATTTTGGTGTTGAGATTGCAAAAATCCTTACTTATCAAAGAAATTGTAAAAACGTATCGAAATACAAAAAATCGGAAATTATCGTGGGAAGCATCAGAGGGTTTTTAATGCCGTAACCAAAACCCAAAAAAGCAATGCCAGATTGACAGGAGTAAAGAGAGAAACATTTTTATGTTCCAGTAAAAAATTTCTAAAATCATGGGAAACCAGATAAAAAATCTTAAAAGCAGAAAAACTGTGAGTTTTTAGAAAAACTCTTTAAGGTGTTTTTCTTTTGCAGCTTTGTAATTTGATTTTCAATTTTGTGTCAGCCCTTTTTTGCTTTGTTGTTTTGTAACCCCAATTAAAGCTGAAATTGACTTTTCAGGCCGCATCTGGCAAAACTCATTTAGCTTGATTCCTATATGTTCCGCACCGATCCAATCTAAAAATTCTCTATTATTCTCAAGATTCCAATCGCCATACCCAGGCGAATATCTTTTTGTTATGAAATTATTGTTATTTTCTTCGTAAGTTTTAATTTGCTCGTACGCAAGTGTTATTGTTTCCTCAGCAGCAACAGACCCTGCTGCATCAAAAATTAAAGCGTTGAAAATTTCTTTTTTCTCAAGACACCCATTTCTTTTACTTTCTATTGTATTATCAATAGTTACGCCAACACCATAAACCTTAAAGCTGTTTTTTAAAAGCATGGCGATATTGCTACTTTTTATTTTATAACCTTTTTTAAATAACACTTCGTCATTAGCTATTGTTATATTTTCAAAAGCTGTTGCAACTTTAGGCTTAATAAGTTTTTGGGCTAAACTCAAATTTTCTTTTATAAGATTTGCAGTTTTAGCGTCAAGTTTTGTTTTAGTCTGCAAATACCCCAATCTTGCAAGCAGTTTGTTGTATGAAATTTTCACTGTAGAAATTTTTATCATAGTCGATATTTTATCAAATTTTATTATATCGATAAAATAACTCTCGCACGACAAACGCATGGAAGGCATATACTTCGTCAGCTGCTGTCGTGATTGTTACATTGCCATCTTTGCAAGGTGGCTATACTTTATAAACGTCTCACGCAAGGCTCCGCCTGCCGCCACCCCTTTTTTTAAAAAGGGGGAACTACTGCAGAAGATCAATATTTCACGTCACGTTACACATATCACCTCTTTTGCAAAAACGGGAATCACTACAACGTGTTTTTTGTCTTTATTCCCCTTTTTTAGAAAAAGTGGAATTGCTACAATGTGTTTTCATTTTTTACGCTGTCTATTTTTGCTTTTTTTAAATTTTCTAATACAAAATAAGGCACTTTGACCCTGCCCATTATAGGAATTTCGTTTTTATACGGACCATGACAATCAGAGCCGCCTGTCGCAATAAGATTAAAATCTTGCACCAAACTTAAAAATCTTTTAACTACATTTTCAGAATGTTTTATATGCCAAACCTCTATGCCCTTAAGCCCATCTTTTATAAAAGTCTCAAATATATTCCTGTCGTTATAACCAATATAATATGGATGAGCTATAACAGGAATGCCTCCGGCATTTAAGATAAGTTTTATCGCATCCCCTGGTGAAATACGACATTTAGGAACATATGCGGGTTTGTCTTTAGACAAATACCTCTGAAATGCTTCCTGAACGCTCCCTACAAGTTTTTGTTCAAATAATGCTTTGGCAAAATGTAGTCTTCCTATAACTTTATTACCAGCGTCTTTTACAAAACTATCATCTTTTAACTCTGCTCCGCTTTTTTTAAGTTTTTCAAGCATCTCCACAGCTCTGTCATATCTTGCTTTTTTAAAAACAGCTAAAGCTTCCTGGAACATTTCAGATTTATAATCCATGTAGTACCCTAAAATATGAATTTCATTTTTTCGAGAATTGAACATAATTTCTGATGACAATTCTATACCTGGAACAACTTCAACACCTGTTTCTGCTCCCGCTTCCAAGGCTTCGTCGGTACCGTCCACGCAGTCATGGTCAGTTATGCTTATAGCGGAAAGTTTCATCTTAGCAGCATACTCAACAGCTTCTTTTGGTGTAAATACGCCGTCAGAATAGTTTGTATGAATATGCATATCAACATATAAATTGCTAGTATTGTTATTGTTCATTAAAGTAACTCCGATGATGAAAATTGCGAGGCTACCTCTTTCACTTTTTGAAAACGTTATATATCCAAATATTTCATGCCTTTTGAATCTCTCGAGTCAAATACATAAAACCATTTAGAGACACATTAAGACCCAGATCATCTAAATTTGTCCACTTGCAAACATTTGTTTGGATATTTGAAACAGAGATCGTTGAGTGACTTTTGTGTAAAGTTGTCTTTTAGCACGTTTAATTTCTACCGGAAATAAGTAGAATTTTGATCATAAATTAAACCCTGTTTACGTATTTTTTGAAATCCACTTTCTAAGTCATCTAAATGCCTAAAAACAGGTTTTTAAGAAAAATTTTTGTTCTTTAGGGAACTCGGAAAGGGAAAAAGACAAAGTGCAAAGCTCCTTTGTCTTTATTTTACCAAAGGAACTTTACGCAGAGGTCTATTTTTTTAAAGCGTGTCTATACAAAGAACATGCATAGTGCGTTCAGAGCTTTACTGGAGTTAACTGTTACCTTTGAGTAGTTACTTTTTTTTATCAGGAATAGCTGTAATTCCAGGAAGATCCTTGCCTTCCATGAATTCCAAAGATGCCCCACCGCCTGTAGAAATATGACTTATTCTTTTATCTACTTCCGCTTTTTTTACGGCTGAAACAGAATCGCCACCACCTACAACAGATATCGCACCTTCATCAGTAGCTTCTGCTACAAGTTTTGCAATTTCGACGGTTCCTTTAG
The DNA here is from genome assembly GCA_025998355.1 of Endomicrobiia bacterium. Classification (GTDB taxonomy): domain Bacteria; phylum Elusimicrobiota; class Endomicrobiia; order Endomicrobiales; family Endomicrobiaceae; genus Endomicrobiellum. Next base: position 9,227 of record BNVV01000019.1, on the reverse strand, counting down.
AGAATTCGTCTATCTCAAAAATACCGAGAGGTCCATTCCAAACAATAGTTTTTGAAGATTTAACTACTTCGGAAAATTTTTCTATTGACTTACGTCCTACGTCAACACCCATAAAGCCTTCCGGAATCGACTCATCGACGGTATTTTCTACTTTCGCGGTAGGTGGAACTTCTTTATTTGTAAAGTCAATTTTATCGGTAATTATATGATCAATCGGAAGCATGATATCAACTTTTCTTTCTTTAGCTTTCTTAAGAAGATCTCTGGCCAAATCAAGTTTGTCGTTTTCAACTAAAGAGGCGCCTATACTTACTCCTTGCGCTTTCAAGAAAGTATAAGCCATCGCGCCACCTATGATAATTGTATCAACTTTATTTAAAAGATTTTCTATAACATTGATTTTATCGGATACTTTGGCTCCGCCAAGAATTGCCAAGAATGGTTTTACAGGTTTTTCAAGAGCTTCCCCTAAAAACTTAAGTTCTTTTTCAACAAGAAAGCCCACCACTGCATCTTTAACATACTTAACAATGCCCGCTGTTGAAGCATGCGCTCTATGCACTGTTCCAAACGCATCTTGAACAAAAACTTCACCCATCGAAGCAAGTTCTTTTGCAAATGCGTCCATAGCAAACTCATCCTTTTTGCCCGAAGCATTTTTGCCTTCCTCTTCAGGATGAAATCTCAAGTTTTCCAATAAAAGTATTTCGCCCGGTTTTAAATCTGTCGCCGCTTTTTTTGACTCAACACTTATGCAATCGCCTCCAACAAACTTAACAGGCTTTCCTAGAAGTTTGCTTAGACGAGCAGGCACAGGTTTCAAGCTCATTTCAGGAACAACTTTACCTTTCGGTCTTCCAAAATGAGACATAAGAATTACTGCTGCATTATTTTTCAAAAGATACTCTATTGTAGGAAGAGTAGCCGCTATTCTTTTATCGTTTGTTATTTTAAGATTTGCATCAAGAGGAACGTTATAGTCAACCCGGACTAAAACCTTTTCCCCTCTCATATCAATGTCTGAAAGCGTTGGTTTCATTTTATATCCCCACAAAACCCAAGACCGCATCTCCACAAAATCATGTGCAAATGCGACATTACTGGTTTTTATTAATTTCATTTCTCTACACTAAGAAGCGTTGTGATTGTCAAACTTCAACTTCAACCTTCTATTATTTGCCATACAAGCTAGACGACTAGCCATTTACCTTTTTCATGTATGCAACAAGTTCCAAAACCTTATTGGAGTAACCCCACTCATTGTCATACCACGAAACAACTTTAGCAAACTTATCTGTCAAAGCAATTCCTGCTTTTGCATCAAATATTGACGTACGTTCGTCCCCAAGAAAATCTGAAGATACAACATCATCTTCAGTATAGCCCAAAATTCCTTTCAGTTCATTTTCTGAGGCTGATTTCATAGCAGCCTTAATTTCATCATAAGAAGCAGGTTTTGCTAAATTAACAGTCAAATCAACGACCGAAACATCAAGGGTAGGAACACGGAAAGACATACCCGTCAATTTACCGTTCAATTCAGGAATTACTTTTCCTACAGCTTTAGCTGCACCTGTAGAAGAAGGAATGATATTGCCTGAAGCTGCCCTTCCACCTCTCCAATCCTTAACGGAAGGCCCATCAACAGTTTTCTGTGTAGCAGTCGTAGCATGAACGGTAGTCATTAAACCGTCAACAATACCAAATTTGTCATGCAAAACTTTAGCAAGAGGAGCTAAACAGTTTGTTGTGCAAGAAGCGTTAGACACTACCCGAGTTCCTTTTATGTACGAATCTAAATTTACTCCGCAAACAAACATCGGAGTATCATCTTTTGAAGGAGCTGACATAACAACATATTTCGCTCCTGCGTCAATATGCGCCTGTACTTTTTCTTTGGAAAGAAATAATCCTGTTGATTCTACAACGTATTCGGCGTCGATTGCACCCCACTTCAAGTCTGCAGGATTTTTTTCTGCAGTTATACGAATTGTGTTTCCGTTGACAACCAAATTACCGTCTTTTATTTCAATAGTACCTTCAAAAACCCCATGCATTGTGTCATATTTTAACATATAGGCCATATACTCAACGCTTATCAAATCGTTAACGGCAACAACCTGAATATCTTTTCTGCCTTGAGCGGCACGAAACACTAAACGTCCAATACGGCCAAAACCATTGATACCTATTCTTACTGTCATAATACCCTCCCTTTTTTATGAATTTTATTTTTTCTGCGATTTTTTAATTTTTTTCTTTGTGTTTTTAGTATCTGTTGATCTGTGCATCTTAGTTTTAAGATTTTTGATTTCGTTTTTAAGTTCAGCCACCTCTTTGTGAGTTATAAGACCCATTTTATTGATGGTTGTTTTTACCGTTTCGCCGATCTTTTTAGATAGTTCTTCTTTTGCATCTTCCACATATTTTGCAGCCTTATCAATAAGCTTCTTACCTTCAGCGGCTTCAATTTTGTTATCTTCAACAAACTGTCGCGCCGCTTTCTCGACTTTTTTCTTTCCTTTTAAAACCAACCCTACGCTTGTATAGAATACTGATTTTAAGTCTGCCATTTCAAAAACTCCTCCTTTCAAAAAATGCTAACACTGTAACTCCTCAAGGTAACAGCTAACCCCCAATAAAGCCACAAACATACTTTGCCTATTCTTTACAGTGATGTCAACAAAGGAACGTATTCTAACAAATTGCTCTTACACCTATAGTATTTGTAAATTGCCTCTATACTTTAGTTTTTACTTTGATATTGCCAATTCCACACTCTAAAACCATTGTTGTCAAAAGGAACCTCTGCATAATACAAGAACGCGAGAGCACTGTTGCGATATTTTGTCAATCGCTTAATGAATGCGTACAATTTCTTGCAAAGCAAGGCAACCAACTCTTTAGTAAACAAATCTCCTCTTTTAAGCCTTTTTATTGTTACTAGAAGCCTTTCGTGCTTCAGATCTCAAGTATCGTTACGGCTTCTTCTCTAACATATCTTATTGTACCAAATTTATTTTAAAATTGTTGGGGGGGGTTGCTGGGTGGCTTTGAGTAGTTACAGTTTGAGTAGTTACAAAATAAAACAATCAAAATCGTGGTTTTTCTCATTTCAAATTTCGTTTAATATTTTCTATTTGGCGCATAACAGATTTTTTTGAAGTTCCGCCGTAAGAAGTTTTCATGTCAACAATATTTTTTGCATTTAAATACTCAAATATGTCTTTTTTAAACGCAGGAGAAAACTTATTATATTCCTCAATAGAGAGATCGTTCAAGGTTTTGGAATTTTTTTTGCAGTACAAAACAATATCTTTCACTAATCCGTGTGCTAGCCTGAAAGGAATATTTTTTCTTGCAAGATAGTCGGCCAACTCCGTAGCCGCAATAAATCCTTTTTGCGTACTTTTCAAAGCTCTTTCTTTAACAAATTTTAAACTGACAACCATTTCGTTAATAACTTCAAGACACATCTTAACGTTATCTAAAGCGTCAAAAACAGGAGGCTTATCTTCCTGCAAATCTCTATTGTACGCAAGAGGCAAAGATTTCACTATAGCAAGAAGAGCTGTTAAATCGCCAAAAATCCTGCCTGACTTCCCTCTTATGACCTCAGCACAGTCAGGATTTCTTTTCTGAGGCATTATAGATGAACCTGAAGTGAACTTATCTGCTACCGTTATATAACCGAATTCAGGATTCATCCATAAAATTATTTCTTCACAAAATCTCGTCATATGTAAAGCAATTAAAGACATACAAAAAACAAACTCTATCGCAAAATCCCTATCGCTTACAGCATCCAAAGAATTTTCGCTTATGCTCTTAAAATTCAAAAGCTTTGCAGTGTATTGTCTGTCAATTTTGAAAGATGTTCCCGCCAAAGCAGCGCTTCCAAGAGGCAAAACATCAGTTCTTTTGTAACAATCGCTAAGTCTTTCCTTATCTCTTTGCATCATCCATACGTAAGCAAGAAGATGATGCGCAGCCAAAACAGGCTGGGCAGGCTGCAAATGAGTAAACCCTGGCATTATAACATCAATATTTTCAGCAGCTTTTTCAACAAGCGTTTTCTGAAAATCATTTATAATATTTTCTACGTTTTCTATTTCTTGTTTTAAATAAATCCTCAAATCAGTGGTAACTTGGTCATTTCTGCTTCTAGCAGTATGCATTTTACCACCGATAGCGCCAATTCTGCGTATAAGCTCTTTTTCAACAGCATAATGTACATCTTCTTCCTTAGGAATCTTCCATCCTTTTTCTAAATCTTTTAGAATGGACATCAATCCAGAAACAATTTTTTTACCATCAGAAGCGCTTATGATGTCAGTTTTTACAAGCATTTTTGTATGAGCTATAGAACCCATAATATCTGATTTCGCAAGTCTCTCGTCAAAAGAAAACGACCCGATAAACTGTTCAAATTTTTGCATTATTGCTCCCTTTACATCCGTTATCAGTATATGGTCAACTAGCTTATGTGCGGTAAACTTACGCTTGCAAAGAAGTAAGCGTAAGTACAGAAAGACTAGCAAAGCGATAGAGACAATTAGAATTTAAAGTATCGCAAAGTTTGCTAGCATATAAGCTAGTGTACACACTGCGATTATAGTATAAAACTATAAATCAAACAAATATTTGTGTGTTGATTTTGGGACAAACGCATGAAAAAAAGTTTTTTGAGACATGATTTTAGACTCTTAGGCTCAAAGCAAATTTCATAGACTGACTGCAATTTGATGCTGCCTGCGACAATCAAAAATCAAAAAAAGCTTTCATGCGTTTGGTTGTGATGTTAACTTATTTTACTTTTTTTCTGGGTTTAGCAAACTGCCATTTAAACTGCACCATTACCTCATACGGACACGTCCATCTAAAACCGACGCCTACAGAGATATCTTTTGTTATTTCATAGCCCACTTCTGTTTCGTTAAGGGTTGGTTTGTTAGTGATAGAGTGTCTGATGAAGACATTGTTTCCGGGATATAGTTTATATGAATGCTTGAACTTTTTGAAATCCCGAAGTTCACTATCACTAAAAGAAAGCTCGGTCTCGGCATTTGCAAACAACTCATTTAGAAGATTTGTAAACCACCAACTAGTTGGTAATGCAGCAAAGAGATTCGAAGCTATTGATTGATACATTATGGTTGCAGCATCCGAAGTATCTGCTATCTGCTTGTCAGTTAATAGAGGTTTTTGCGGTTTCGTTTTTGGAGAGCTAGAGTTTTGGATATTTGTGTTTAGATTATCCTTTGAAGATGGTCCTGATATTTTTGTTTTATCTCTTTTTATTTCTGCATCCTCTGCACTAGCAAAAGCACCTGCGCTATAATAACTAATTATTTCTCCTTTTGAATTCCTAATTGCCCCTTCTATTTTAGGTTTAGCATACGTTCCTCTAATACGCACCAAACCCTTTATTGACGCTGAAATATTAGAGGTTTCAAATTTTGTTTTATCGGCTACTAATTCCAAATCAAACTCTGTATCTTTAGGAATATGTAAATCTTTTAACTCTTTATTATCCGGCAAAGCAAACTGAGTATTTTTAAGCGTAATGCGCCCTGAAACTTTTGGTTTTAAAGGGCCACGCATATTTATCTTGTCAAAAATGAGTCTGCCTGATGAGTACTTATTATCACTAAGTGAAAAAAAAGTACGCGACGATTTCGATATCGGTAATTGAGGAATACACAATGGAATTCCCTTCTTATCAGTTGAAATGTTTATGTCAAAATTACCAATTTCAAACTTTTCTAGTTCTGCCTTGCCAGAAACATTCAGTTCTCCGTCTCCTGATTTAAAATTAAATTTATCTATTTTAATTTCATTTTCATTCAAAGAGATCCTGACCGACATATCTTTAATTTCTTCACCAAGATATTTTGTCTTAAACGAACCTCCGGTTATTAAAAATTCCCCATTATTACTAGGTTTTTCGTAAGTTCCAAGTATCTTTCCATTAAAAGACATTTCTCCAGAAGGTGACTCAAGCTCAATATATTCATTCAACAAATATTTTAAAATATGTAGCTTACGATCGTCAATTTTATAACTAATGCCTACAGGTTTTTTTTGCTTCATCTCAGCGGTAGCTTTATCAAATCTCAACGGAAAATTACCATCTATAGATATAGAAAGTTCGTTTTGTTTAGAAACAGACGCCTTAATACAAACGCAATTGCTATCAAAACTTAGTTCAGTATTAAAATTATCATAAGGAACATCCACTACATAACCGCTTGTAGAAGATATTGATAAATCCCATTGAGGATTATCGATATTTCCATATAAATTGGCCTTTATATCTGCACTTCCTTCTTTAAAAAAAGCATCGGGTAAATTAAGAATACTATTTACAAAACTCAAGTCGATGTTTGAGCCTTTAATTCCAAATTTTGCTGTTGGTCCAGTATCTCTAAAAACAACGGAGCTTAGTGAATTATATTTATTTATGTCATTGGATTTTTGAGAAAATTCAAATGCTTTATCTTTAAGACTATAATCAAAACAAGGTGAAGATAATTTATATTTGCTTATCCACAAATCGTTAAATTTAAGACTCCCATTATACGCAATCTTGTTTTTTTCTTTAATCCTTTCACCTGATAAATTTACTTTGCTAAAAATGTCTGCAGATCCTACGTGAACATTAATCAAAGACAAGTCAAGACCATACACACCATCTTTAATATTAAAAAAACCTTTGTCCACTTCTACTTTACCGTTTGAAACTTTTGCAGAGGCTCTGTTTATTATAATATTATCATCACTAAACTCAATCTCGGACTCAACATCGTTTAATTTAACGGTTTTTATGCAAGCTGATGCAGCATTTAAGAAAATTCTAGGGCAATATTTCCCGTTTTTTACATAAGGATTTACATATCCTGAAAATTCTACTTCGAAAGGTGATTTAAGACTTACATTATTTATTTTGAATGTACCATCTTCATACTCTAATTCAGATGTCAAAGAAAAAGATTGCGCCAAATATTTTCCTTCCCTCACAGCTGCTGAAATCATTATATGCGGATTATCTAACTCTCCTGAAAATTTTACATGAGAGTTTAAAAATCCTGATATTTTTGGATAAATGCCCTTAATATTAATATTTTTTAAATCGACATCTCCTGATAATTTATTTTCCTTGAATTTTGCCGATATTGAAGCTTTAATGCCACTATCTGACTTTAAATTGAAAATTTCAAGTTTTTCTGTTGAAATTACTGCATCAGCAAAAATGTTTCCAAGTGACAGACCGACAACTCTTGTTCCTGTGCTTTTAATGGTACCTTTAATATTATTTTCTGTATCTAAATGCCCTTGAAATTCCATATATCCGCTTATGGGTACTCCGCCTATATTTACATTATTTATGTTACTTGTGATTTTGCCAGTCTTAAAATCGCCTTCAATAACACCTGTAATTTGATTTTTAACTATAATCTTTGCTTTATGCTTTCCGTCCTCTTTTGTATAAGCTATTTTCATTTTTTTATCATGACCATACATGCAAGACATATTGTAAATATTATCGTTATTTCTTACGCCTAATAACTTAAAATTCCCGTATTTAGACCCAAAAATATTTAAGTTTGTTATATCTAATTTTATATCTTCCTTATTGTGCCGTTCGTTAAATTTTAATTGAACATTCCCGGCAAGTTTTTTGTTGATTTTAGAAAGATCAATTTCTGATTTGACATCAATAGCGTTATTTTCCGAAGAACTAAATGAAAAACAACCAAAATCGCCTGTAAAATTTGCATTATAATTACTAGCAGATTTTGAAAAAGAACATGAAGAACCGCTAAAATCAAACCCTTTATATAACATTTGTTCGATTTCAATGTTTTGGGATATGTCTAAAGATGAAAAATCAATTGTTCCTTTCGAGCGTAAACATAAATTTGCTTTATCTTTGGCGGTAAAAAGAGAAGATACAGTAAAAATATTTCTTGTTTTTTTCTCAAGTCGAGAATTAATTTTTATTGGAATATCTTGTATATAAAAAATTGAATTTGAAACAATTTTATCGCGATTTATAATATTTATATCCAAATTGACAATCTTTAAAAGATTATTGGATTTTTTATTTATTGTAGCCTCTTTCTTATCAACATCTTTATCTAAATAGATTTCAAGCTTAGGAATATTTATTTTATCGATGCAATCAACGGGAGAGGCAATATGCTTAAAGAGTTTCAACGGGTTAATTTTAAATGTAACTTTATTGGCCGCAAATATATTATCAGCTTTTAAATTTTCAAGAGTTAAGCCAAGAGGTGAAATATGAAAATTATCAAATTTTAGTTCATATCCCGTCTTGTCGCAAATATATTTCCGTATAAGGGGAGTAAATATACAAATCTTTGCGCAGTATAATGATACCAGTACAATCAAAGTGATAAGTATGAATTTTATGTATTTTAGAAATTTGCGTATGTCTACGCCTTTTGTTTGCATGTAATAATGATTTTTACCAATAATAATCTTGTTTCTAGTTTCTTTTTAAACGCTATGGTGTCAGCCAGAACGCATGAAAAAAGCTTCTTGATGTGACTGATTTTAGACTCAAAGCAAATTTCATAAACTGCAATTTGGTATTGCCTGCGATAATCAAGAATCAAAAAAAGCTTCCATGCGTTTGTCGTGACTGTAGTGTTATTATACATTTTTTGGTCCAATATGTGTGTGATTAGACTTTTTTGCAAAAAATATCCCTTTTTTAGCCGCAAAAGTCGTTTTTTGGCATGTTTTCGTTCGTTTGACGAGGCCTTGGCAGTTGTTGCCCATACCTAAACCCAAACTTTACTTGTTTTTATGGGTTTTCCACATTTCTCAAACATCAGGCTTCTCTAAAACTTCTAGATTTGATAAGATACACAAAGTTTGGTACAGAAATGTATGCTTAATCTGTCTAGAAATGCATTGTAGTGATTATCTTTTTTGTAAAAAAGTGGTGGCGGGCAGAGTCTTGGGAGTATATTTATTTGCCTTTTTCCAAACCGTTCACGATTGTTCCTTGAAAAAGAAGTATAATGAGCAGAATAAAATAACCATGAGGACAAACTGGTGCAAACGTTTTATAGATACAGAAACACAAGAAAGCGCTTTGGATTTTTTAGATTTAAATTTAGTAGTTGGTATTTGTAATTGTGAAGTTTGTATGTAATTTTGCAAGAGGTCTATTGTAGGGTCTGTCTAAAAACTTT
>BNVV01000018.1 GCA_025998355.1 Endomicrobiia bacterium | reverse complement strand
TGTTAAAAGGTTCAAAATAGTCTCAGATAGATATAGGAATCGCAGAAGACGCTTTGGACTGCGATTTAACTTGATTGCAGGTATTTGTAATTCTGAATTTAATACTTAGTTATGCAAGAGGTCTATTGCATGCTACCGGTACATGATTTAATAAACAATCGGGCAGGATCATACGCCCCCTAACCTCATCAGATGAATGTAATGTAATAGAAGATAATGACGAAGGCGCTTCACCGCCTTCTTGTCCCTGCTGTTCTTCCTGATCTTCATTTTCATCTGCTGCCGGCACATTTGTCTTTCCTGCTCCTACCGGTCTCCCTTCCGCTGCCGGTTCTGTTCTCCCTTCCGCTGCTGATTCTGCTTTTGGATTTACTGCCGCTGATGTTGGACCTGCTACAAGTGATGGCGCTAGTTGTACGTCAACAACTTCAGTTCCTCCATTTTTATCTTCTGGCGCTGTCTGTGGCGCTGGCGCTGCTGCCAGTGCATTTGCCTCTCCTGCTCCTATTGGCGCCTCTTGCGTTGCTGGCGCTGTTGCCTGTGCATCTGCCGCTGTCCCAACTTCAGCTTCTCCAGCTCCATCTGTTGACGGCGATGATGATGAGCTTGATGAGCTCGCTTGGTGTGTATCTGATTGTTGTTGTGACGCTTGTGCTGGCGGCGCACTTTCCGCCGGTGCTGGTGTTATATTAAGTGGTGGCGGTGTATCTGAGGGTATTTTGTTAAAAGCATCTTGATCCTTTTCGCTCAATTCGCTCAATTTGAACGGCGGTGGTGGTGGTACATCTCCATCTGGTGACTTTGGATCATTCATAGCCATAGCATTAACTGCAGGACTTATTATCATCCCAAACACTATTATTGCTGTCATTACTTTCTTCATTTCTGCTCCCACCAACTTTTTTAGCACTATCGTTACGATGTTCTCCATTTTACTTTTTGCCTCCTGGGTGATTTTTGTTGTTTCTATTTCTATTCCTTTCCTTATCTCTTTTAGCGCTGTTGTCACTGTGTTTCTCATTTTCACTTCTCCTTTAATGAATTTTTTTACTATTACTTCTATTGCTGCGATTCCACTTCTCATTTCTGCTCCTATTACCTTTCTTTTCACTTTTCCCTCCTGGGTGATATCATCGTTATTTTTATTTACATCTTTCGTATTCACTTTTCCCTCCTGGGTGATCTCATCGTTATTTTTATCTATGTTTCTTGTTTCTTTCTGCCTACGTGTTAAGTCTTTCATATACAACTCCTATTTTTTAAATTCTATTTCTTAAACTAACCTACACTTCACACTTCTTTTTATTGCAACTTTCTTTGTCTTCAACTATGTTTCCCTCCTTTTGTCTTTTCTTGTTTCTTGTTTCTTCCTTACTTACTTCCTTTTATCTATCTATACACCCCCCCCTGTCTCTAAAGTTTCCATTAATCAACACTCCACACCCTCTTTTGATGAGTACTTGTGCGTTTCTTGCTTGGTCAACTTGGCTTAGTAAACTACTCTCTAGACCTGTAATTCCTGGTTTAGCTAACTGCCCTATAAAACGGGTGTTAAACTTCTCCACATTACAATTTTGACAAAACTTAAAACCTTCAAACAAAACAAAAGTTTCATCTTCGTACAGCCAATGCGGAGTTTTTGATACTGGATCTACTTTTTAAGTCTTTGATCCTTCGATTTACGTCTTTTAGTGATCTCCCTTGTCTTTTGTGATCTTCTTTAAATTATGTACATCACATTAAAATTTTACTTGTCAAGCCCCTGCATCTTACTTACAACACATTTTGTAGAATCTCATAACTAACACTTGGGCTTGACTTTTGTTATGATCGATTTGGTTTTACATAATAAAATTTTGTCTGTCTAGTCTTTAGTAGGGTATTACAACATATTTTGTAAAATCTCATAACTAAACTAACATTTGGGCTTGACTTTTGTTAAGAAAGACTTTGATCCTTTGTTTTGTGTCTTTTTGTGATCTTTCTTTATGTATCACATAAAATTTTATCTGTCAAGTCTTTGCAGGATCTCGCAACACATTCTGTAAAATCTCATAACTAACACTCGGGCTTGACTTTTGTTAAGAGAGATTGGGTTGTACATATTAAAATTTTACTTGTCAAGTCTTTTTAGAATATCACAGAGCGAATGCGCAAAAAAATTTCTTAGAGGCTTTGATTTTAAGCTCAAAGCAAATTTTATAGACTACAATTTGGTAGTGCATGCGACAATCAAAAAATCAAAAAAAGCTTTTATGTCTTTGCATGAATCCTACATGCTTCAGACTCTAATATCGCTCATTGTTTTGTATATCGCTTCTGTTCTTCTTATCTATTGTTAAACTATACCTCGCAGCTTGATGTGAGGTATAGTTTAACAATAAATTATGAATTTACTTGGCGCTTTAATCCGATTTCTTTTACTCTCTTTTCAATATCTTTTATTATCCAGACAGGCGTTGAAGCGCCAGCTGTTAATCCTACATTTTCTATTTTTTTAAACCATTGTTCTTTTAAATCATCAGTTGTTTCGACATGGTATGTTTTTGTTTTTGCTCCACAAATTTGAGTAAGTCTCGTAGTATTGCCTGAATTTTTACCACCAATTACTATCATCAAATCGACAGTTCCTGCAAGTTTTTTCGCAGATTTCTGCCTCTCAAGAGTCGCTTTGCATATTGTATTATAAACTTTTACTTTATGCCTTTTTTTTAATACCTTAACAGTGCTATCAAAATTTTTAGGAGTCTGTGTCGTTTGGCTTACAATATTTAGACCTCCGCTCCATTCAAACCTGCCAGCTTCTTTAGAGTTTTCTATAACAACACACTTATCATTACCATAAGAGACAAGCGCAACAACTTCAGGATGAACTTTTTCTCCAACTAATATTATTTTTTCATCCTCAGATTTCACGTCAGCGCTTAACTGTTTTACAATATTTTGCGCTCTTTTTACAAACGGACATGTAGCATCTATTATATTAATTGTTTTATTTGCTTCTAGCTTTCTATGAAGCTCAAAAGGTATTCCGTGCGTACGCAGAATTATAGAACCCTCTTTAATTCTTTTAGAATCTTTCAAAATCTTTATTCCTTGTTTTTCAAGTCTCTCAACTTCCTGAGGATTGTGGATAATAGGCCCCAAAGTATAAACCCTCGGTTTTTCTCTTGTTGCTTTTTCGACTAAATCTATAGCTCTCCTAACACCAAAACAAAACCCAGAGTTTTTTGCTATTTTAATTTTAAGTCTTTTATTTTCTTTCATATCAGTACTCCACCGCTATCTACATACCTGCTATTACATCTAAAACTTTTTGGGACAAATCAAGATAATCTTTTTTAGTAAATTCTTTTGGAGGATATATGGGTTTGCCATACTTTATTTTTATCTGCTTAAATTTTAACATAGCATTTGTGTTTTCTATTTTTACAGGAATCAACGGAACTTGAGCGTTACATGCAACCATTCCTGCACCAGACATTGCTTTACCTATTTTTCCATCTCTTGAACGAGTACCCTCCGGAAACATTAAAAGCAAACGACCTTTTTTCAATAATGAAAACGCATGTCGTATTGCCGCTATATCCCGAAAACCTCTTTTAACTGGAAAAGCATTTGTCTGACCAATTGCCCATCCAAATATCGGAACATCAAACAACTCTTTTTTAGCCATAAAATGAAGGGGACGTTTCATTGAAGACCCAGTTAAAGGAGGATCAAAAAAACTCATATGATTTGGAGAAATAATAGCTCCCTCTGACTGAGGAATATTTTCAACTCCTTCGATATGCCATCTGTAAAACAAGCAAAACATTATTCTAAACATTTGTCTGCCAAACAAAAATAAAATTGACGACTTCTCATCTATCTGCATACATCTCTTAAAGCCTCATAAAAGCCCGGAAAAGATATGTTAACGCAATGAGAATCTTTAATTGTAGTCTCTCCTTCTGCAATTAGAGAAGCTACAGCCAAAGTCATCGCAATTCTGTGATCTTCAAAACTATCAAGCATAGTTCCTGTAAAATTAACCCCTTCTGTGCCATTTACTATAAATCCGTCTTCAAGAGCTTCAACCTGAGCGCCAAGTTTTGTAAACTGACTGGCAATAGCAGCTATCCTGTCGCTTTCTTTTACTCTAAGCTCTTTAGCTCCTGAAATCTTTGTAACTCCCTGCGCCTGTGTTGCAATAAGAACAAAAACAGGTATTTCGTCAACCATTCTTGGAACAAGAACAGCGTCAATATTTACAGCTTTAAGCTTAGAATATTTTACAGTTATGTCGCATACTGGCTCCTGAGAAACTTCTCTGATATTGGTTAAAGTTATATCGGCGCCCATTTTTTCCAAAACCTCAAGCAACCCGTTTCTTGTAGGATTTATCCCAACATTTTTTATTGTTAAATTTGATCCAGGAACGATTAATGCCGCTGCAATAAAAAATGCCGCTGATGAAATATCTCCCGGTACAACAGTATCTTGAGCAATAAGCCTTTCTGCAGGATAGATTGTAATAGAATTTCTATCAATCTTGATATCGGCACCAAAAGCTTTTAACATTCTCTCGCCATGATCCCTTGATTTGACAGGTTCAGAATAAACCGTTGCCCCATCGGCATACAATCCTGCAAACATAACTGCGGATTTTACCTGTCCTGTTGACTCATCGTTATTGTAGTTTATTGCTCTAAGATTAGGATTTCCATTTATTACTAAAGGCAGCAATCCGCCGCTTGACGATGATATCCGCGCACCCATTTTCGACAACGGACGTATTATCCTCTGCATAGGCCTTCTTGAAAGACTATCGTCACCGGTTATAACTGTTTCAAAATCTTGCCCTGCGAGAATTCCTGAAATAAGCCTTGTTGTTGTCCCAGAATTGCCGGCATAAATATTATATCTGCCTACTTGGGGTTTTATAAGATTTAACCCCCCGCCCTTTATATACAGATTGCCCTGATCAATTTTCATATCAACACCCATTTGGCAAAACGCGTCAATTGTCCTGTTGCAATCATCGGAAGGCAAATAATTTTCAACGACCGAATCACCTACAGCAATAGATGCCAGCATAACAGCTCTATGCGTTATAGACTTATCCGCCGGAACTTCAATTACACCTGAAATAGAATTAATCTTTCTAAGTTTTATATGCATGTATTTTATTTTTGTGTTTTTAAAATTTCTTGTTTAATTTTTTGTTTGTTTTCCAAATTTTTCTTAAAATAAGTAAGCTCCTTTATAAATTCATCCAAATATTTTTCAATATTTTTACCGTTTAGGGCAAAAATAGGTGCCCACATATCGGCACTCGAAACTGCAACTCTCGTTATGCTTTTAAAAGATCCTGCTGTAAGGGTATCAATTTGTGGATTTTTTTGCTTTATTTTTTTATAAGATTTACTTAGCAAAAAGGCAATGATATGAGGTAAATGGCTTGTAAATGCAACCAGCGCATCGTGCTTTTTTGCAGAAATCTTTGCAATATCCGCCCCGGCATCTTTCCACATTTTTACTATAAGATTTTCTTTTTTTGTTAATTGCTTTAATTCTGACGTTACAACAACTTTTGTGTTCATAAACATATCTGCATCAGCAGAGGATATTCCATTTTTTTCTCTTCCAGCCATTGGATGAGAACCAATAAAAGAAACAAAACCACTCTTTTTGGCAAAAGCTTTTATGTCTTTTTCAATAGAATATTTCACGCTACCCGTATCCGTAATTACTGTGTCTTTCCCAACAATTTCTGCAAGTTCTTTGTATATCGGCGTTATCGTATCCACGGGCGTACATATAACGACAATATCAGCATTTTTTGCCGCATTCAACGACAAACACACTTCGTCCGCTGCTTTTAGTTTAAGGGCGGTATTCAAAGTATCTTGTTTTCTTGATATACCCGTTATATGATAGCAATTCTTTAAAGCTTTATTTTTTAAAGCCAAGCCTAAGGAACCACCTATCTGCCCTAATCCTATAATGCTTAAATTCAACATAACCAGTACTCGATTTTTTATATTTTGATCTTGCTTTAGCATCATTGTACAAAAACAATTACCTTAAACGTTAAACTTTTTTCAAACTTGTAGTTCGAAACTGTGTGTACATACTATCAAATTAAATCTCAAAGATCCAAAGTATTTCCTTTTACAGAACATCTACAGAAAAACATTTTATTTTATATTTCTTCAAACACTTTTAAAAAGGAGCACGGAGAGATAGGGATTCGAACCCTAGTTATCCTCTCGAACAAACAGTCTTTCCAGGACTGCGCCTTAAACCGCTCGGCCATCTCTCCGCTTACTGTTTGTTACAAATCCAAAATTTTATTAAAACTTCTCTAAGTAAACCACAAGCTAACTTCGTACGTCAACCTACTTAGCCATTTTCTCAAGTTGTCGCGTTGTATAGACCTAGTAACTTTATTGTAAACCCGCTTTACTCTATGCGATGATTTTACACCATTATAACGAATTATTCAAATTTGCTACGCATATAAAATTGTTCATTAAAAAATTTAGAAGATCAGTATATAAATTTTTACTTCGATTCTATAATTCCACCACCTAAAACAATATTGTTTTTATAAAATACTACGCTTTGCCCTGCGGTAACAGATATCTGCGGTTCATTAAATTCAACTCTAACCAAAGACGATCCTTGCGGAATAACAACTGCTCTTGCAGGTTTGTGCTGCTGGCGTATTTTAGCAGTTACTTCGATAGATTCTTTTGTGATAGCGCTAGAACACCATGATACTTTACTTGCTGTAAAAGACGGAGAATACAAATCTTCCCTCGTTCCTACAGCAACAGCATTTTGTTTAGCCAAAATATTTATAACGTACAATGGGTCTTTTGTTCCTCCAGAAAGCCCTAAACCTTTGCGTTTTCCTATAGTGTAGTTCCATATTCCGGTATGTTTTCCGAGAACTTTTCCTGTTTTGTCTACAATGTCACCTGGATTTACCGGAAATTGCAAAATATCGCTATAGGCACCGCAATAAAAATCTTGACTGTCAGGTTTTTCTGCAACAGGAAGACCTATTTCTTTTGCGATACTCCTTACCTGATCCTTTGAGTATTGTCCAAGAGGAAAGATAGTTTCTGAAAGAATTTTTTGCGTAAGTCTGTATAAAAAATATGTTTGATCTTTATTTGGGTCGGCAGCTTTCATTAGTTGGTACATACTTAAAGAACTGTCAAAGCCTATGTTTGCATAGTGTCCTGTAGCAAATTTATCGAAAGAAACACCTGTTTTTTTTGCTGTATTTGGAAGAACTTTGAACTTAATATGAGCATTGCACAAAATACAAGGATTTGGTGTGCGTCCCTGTTTATATTCACTTCTAAAATTTTCAATGACAACTCTTTTATATTCTTTGCGACAGTCCAATACCTTAAGCGATATCTTAAGAAAATCCGCTATTTTGTGTACTGCTGCAATGTCTTCATCTTCAGGTCCTAAACAAGCGTCGCAACCTTTATTTTTAGGTATTGGAAGAGATCCGTCCCATATAGACATCATAACTCCCGTTACTTCATATCCTTGTTTTTTTAATAGATAAGCTGCTACTGCAGAATCGACGCCGCCGCTCAACCCTATCAATATTTTCATCTTTAACAGTCCTTTTACTCCTGTCTTTTTTTTTAATTTTGTCTTATATGAAATCCTTTCCCTTTGGATATGTATCTGTTTATAGACTGAATTTTATTTTCTATACAAAATCTGCAGTGCGCAGGAGAATCCCCAAGGCAAATTTTACCGGGATATATTTCGTAATATTTTCTGTAAATTGTTTCCGTAGCATTGGGCATAACTACATTTGCTCCACTCTGTAAAGCAATTAAGCGCCCTTGAGGATTTAATGTTTCCATTGCTGTTGTTGCAGGTATATTAATATCAGGCATTAATAAACGCAAAACTGCCATAACTTTTAGAGATAATTCAAAGAAATTACCCTTTATATTTTCGGCAGGCGTATTGGGATGATAGATAAAAGGTCCTATACCCGCCATATCTACAGGGATCGATTTAAGATAAGCAATATCCCTTGCAATGCTTTTCAATGTTTGCCCGGGAAGCCCGGCTATTATTCCCGAACCAACTTCATATCCAAGCTGCTTGATATCCTCAATGCATTGCATTCTGTTTTTTAAACTCATTGCAGGATCTAGCTTATTGTAAAGAAATTCATCCGTAGTTTCTATTCTTAATAAATATCTATCCGCGCCGGCATCTCGGTAGGCTTTGTATTCCTTAAAAGTTTTTTCACCTATGCTTAACGTCAGCGCAATATCCAAATACTTAATCTCTGAAATGATTTTTGTAATTTTTTCGACAGTATAGTAAGGGTCTTCTCCTGACTGTAAAACTATCGTCTTATAGCCATAATTCTTTGTTTTTTTTGCTAATTCTATTATGTCGTTTGGTTCTATGCGGTATCTTGTTAATTGAGAGTTGTCTCGCCTTAGACCGCAGTATACGCAATTCTGACGGCAGTAATTTGAAAATTCTATAAGCGCCCGCAAGTGTACTTCGTCCCCAACATATTTTTTACGAGTTTTATCCGCTTGCTCAAAAAGTTGTTTGTTGTTTTTAGTTTCAAGAAGATATAAAATCTCCTTTTCATCCAAAGTGTGAGATTGGACGGCTTTGTTTAATATGTACTCAAATTCTTTATCATCGCGCATATGCGGCCTATTGTATCAAAAAAACATTTTATGATAAACTGCCAGGCTGCCATAAGGTAGCTAATAGAATTACGTTGTCTTTAGTAACAAAAATTTGGAGAGTTAGATGAAGCATTTAAAAAACAGACACTTGTTTAGGATGTACGAATATATACAGCCGTTTATAAATTATTCAATACCAAGCGAGAGGTCTGTTTGGGGCAATAAGATTTTAGTTATAGCGCCCCATCAGGACGATGAGGCTATTGGTTGCGCTGGTACTTTAGTAAAGAATGTTAAAGCCGGTAGACACGTGGAAATAGTTTTTTGCACACATGATACCACCGAAAGAATGAGAGAGTCAGAAAAAGCTGCGTCGATTATAGGTTCTAAGAAAAATCATTTTATGCGGTTTACTATGCGCAGTTTAAGTGGGAATAAAGATTTTTATAATAATCTGGCTTTGGTTATAAATAAAGTTGAGCCGGATGTTCTTTTTATGCCTTTCCTGTTTGATAAACACGATGACCATATAGCTGTTACTCAAGCGGTTATTGATATAAGAAAAGATATAGATTTAAAATTTATGGTCTATTCGTATGCCGTGTGGTCGCCATTAAATCCTAATTGCTTATTTGACATAAGCGCCGAGTGGGAATTAAAAAAACAGGCAATAGAATGTTATAAAACGCAAATTGCCACAAGAGATTATATAAAAATTGCTCAAGGGTTAAACGGGTATTGGGGAGAACTTAAGGAGCATGGTATGAGCTATGCTGAAACATTTTTTAAAGCAAGCGCGCGGGAGTATATATATTTAGGGAAAAAAATACTTAGATGAAATACAAAGTATTACACGTATTTTCATCATACTCTATGGGCGGTGCCGAAAAATCTATGCTTTTTTTGGCTTCAAGTCTTGATAAATCGCAAAGATGTGAAAATATCGTTGCGGTCCCGGGTGACAGTAAATTGTTTAAGGAGTCCGTTCAAAAAAATCTTAAAACAATTACGTTCAAAGCGAAACTTTTTCATATTTAATCAATCCATTTGCCACAGATTTCGATACGGCTATAACGGCATCCGTAAAACGATAATGAATTCTGCTTATAATACCATGTCTTGTATCTTGTCTCCTGTGAAAAATAACTTTAATATTACGACAAAACAACTTTGCTGCTAAAGAAGTCCAATAAAGTTTTCCCTGATGAACATGCACTATATTGATACTATATTTTTTTATTATTTTTATAAGTTTTAAAATTCCTAAAAGATCAAAAGAGTTTATCGCTTTGAACGTAATTGTTTTAAGATTTTTTTGAACGGACTCCTTAAACAATTTACTGTCACCCGGGACCGCAACGATATTTTCACATCTTTGCGATTTATCAAGACTTGAAGCCAAAAAAAGCATAGATTTTTCGGCACCGCCCATAGAGTATGATGAAAATACGTGTAATACTTTGTATTTCATCTAAGTATTTTTTTCCCTAAATATATATACTCCCGCGCGCTTGCTTTAAAAAATGTTTCAGCATAGCTCATACCATGCTCCTTAAGTTCTCCCCAATACCCGTTTAACCCTTGAGCAATTTTTATATAATCTCTTGTGGCAATTTGCGTTTTATAACATTCTATTGCCTGTTTTTTTAATTCCCACTCGGCGCTTATGTCAAATAAGCAATTAGGATTTAATGGCGACCACACGGCATACGAATAGACCATAAATTTTAAATCTATATCTTTTCTTATATCAATAACCGCTTGAGTAACAGCTATATGGTCATCGTGTTTATCAAACAGGAAAGGCATAAAAAGAACATCCGGCTCAACTTTATTTATAACCAAAGCCAGATTATTATAAAAATCTTTATTCCCACTTAAACTGCGCATAGTAAACCGCATAAAATGATTTTTCTTAGAACCTATAATCGACGCAGCTTTTTCTGACTCTCTCATTCTTTCGGTGGTATCATGTGTGCAAAAAACTATTTCCACGTGTCTACCGGCTTTAACATTCTTTACTAAAGTACCAGCGCAACCAATAGCCTCATCGTCCTGATGGGGCGCTATAACTAAAATCTTATTGCCCCAAACAGACCTCTCGCTTGGTATTGAATAATTTATAAACGGCTGTATATATTCGTACATCCTAAACAAGTGTCTGTTTTTTAAATGCTTCATCTAACTCTCCAAATTTTTGTTACTAAAGACAACGTAATTCTATTAGCTACCTTATGGCAGCCTGGCAGTTTATCATAAAATGTTTTTTTGATACAATAGGCCGCATATGCGCGATGATAAAGAATTTGAGTACATATTAAACAAAGCCGTCCAATCTCACACTTTGGATGAAAAGGAGATTTTATATCTTCTTGAAACTAAAAACAACAAACAACTTTTTGAGCAAGCGGATAAAACTCGTAAAAAATATGTTGGGGACGAAGTACACTTGCGGGCGCTTATAGAATTTTCAAATTACTGCCGTCAGAATTGCGTATACTGCGGTCTAAGGCGAGACAACTCTCAATTAACAAGATACCGCATAGAACCAAACGACATAATAGAATTAGCAAAAAAAACAAAGAATTATGGCTATAAGACGATAGTTTTACAGTCAGGAGAAGACCCTTACTATACTGTCGAAAAAATTACAAAAATCATTTCAGAGATTAAGTATTTGGATATTGCGCTGACGTTAAGCATAGGTGAAAAAACTTTTAAGGAATACAAAGCCTACCGAGATGCCGGCGCGGATAGATATTTATTAAGAATAGAAACTACGGATGAATTTCTTTACAATAAGCTAGATCCTGCAATGAGTTTAAAAAACAGAATGCAATGCATTGAGGATATCAAGCAGCTTGGATATGAAGTTGGTTCGGGAATAATAGCCGGGCTTCCCGGGCAAACATTGAAAAGCATTGCAAGGGATATTGCTTATCTTAAATCGATCCCTGTAGATATGGCGGGTATAGGACCTTTTATCTATCATCCCAATACGCCTGCCGAAAATATAAAGGGTAATTTCTTTGAATTATCTCTAAAAGTTATGGCAGTTTTGCGTTTATTAATGCCTGATATTAATATACCTGCAACAACAGCAATGGAAACATTAAATCCTCAAGGGCGCTTAATTGCTTTACAGAGTGGAGCAAATGTAGTTATGCCCAATGCTACGGAAACAATTTACAGAAAATATTACGAAATATATCCCGGTAAAATTTGCCTTGGGGATTCTCCTGCGCACTGCAGATTTTGTATAGAAAATAAAATTCAGTCTATAAACAGATACATATCCAAAGGGAAAGGATTTCATATAAGACAAAATTAAAAAAAAAGACAGGAGTAAAAGGACTGTTAAAGATGAAAATATTGATAGGGTTGAGCGGCGGCGTCGATTCTGCAGTAGCAGCTTATCTATTAAAAAAACAAGGATATGAAGTAACGGGAGTTATGATGTCTATATGGGACGGATCTCTTCCAATACCTAAAAATAAAGGTTGCGACGCTTGTTTAGGACCTGAAGATGAAGACATTGCAGCAGTACACAAAATAGCGGATTTTCTTAAGATATCGCTTAAGGTATTGGACTGTCGCAAAGAATATAAAAGAGTTGTCATTGAAAATTTTAGAAGTGAATATAAACAGGGACGCACACCAAATCCTTGTATTTTGTGCAATGCTCATATTAAGTTCAAAGTTCTTCCAAATACAGCAAAAAAAACAGGTGTTTCTTTCGATAAATTTGCTACAGGACACTATGCAAACATAGGCTTTGACAGTTCTTTAAGTATGTACCAACTAATGAAAGCTGCCGACCCAAATAAAGATCAAACATATTTTTTATACAGACTTACGCAAAAAATTCTTTCAGAAACTATCTTTCCTCTTGGACAATACTCAAAGGATCAGGTAAGGAGTATCGCAAAAGAAATAGGTCTTCCTGTTGCAGAAAAACCTGACAGTCAAGATTTTTATTGCGGTGCCTATAGCGATATTTTGCAATTTCCGGTAAATCCAGGTGACATTGTAGACAAAACAGGAAAAGTTCTCGGAAAACATACCGGAATATGGAACTACACTATAGGAAAACGCAAAGGTTTAGGGCTTTCTGGAGGAACAAAAGACCCATTGTACGTTATAAATATTTTGGCTAAACAAAATGCTGTTGCTGTAGGAACGAGGGAAGATTTGTATTCTCCGTCTTTTACAGCAAGTAAAGTATCATGGTGTTCTAGCGCTATCACAAAAGAATCTATCGAAGTAACTGCTAAAATACGCCAGCAGCACAAACCTGCAAGAGCAGTTGTTATTCCGCAAGGATCGTCTTTGGTTAGAGTTGAATTTAATGAACCGCAGATATCTGTTACCGCAGGGCAAAGCGTAGTATTTTATAAAAACAATATTGTTTTAGGTGGTGGAATTATAGAATCGAAGTAAAAATTTATATACTGATCTTCTAAATTTTTTAATGAACAATTTTATATGCGTAGCAAATTTGAATAATTCGTTATAATGGTGTAAAATCATCGCATAGAGTAAAGCGGGTTTACAATAAAGTTACTAGGTCTATACAACGCGACAACTTGAGAAAATGGCTAAGTAGGTTGACGTACGAAGTTAGCTTGTGGTTTACTTAGAGAAGTTTTAATAAAATTTTGGATTTGTAACAAACAGTAAGCGGAGAGATGGCCGAGCGGTTTAAGGCGCAGTCCTGGAAAGACTGTTTGTTCGAGAGGATAACTAGGGTTCGAATCCCTATCTCTCCGTGCTCCTTTTTAAAAGTGTTTGAAGAAATATAAAATAAAATGTTTTTCTGTAGATGTTCTGTAAAAGGAAATACTTTGGATCTTTGAGATTTAATTTGATAGTATGTACACACAGTTTCGAACTACAAGTTTGAAAAAAGTTTAACGTTTAAGGTAATTGTTTTTGTACAATGATGCTAAAGCAAGATCAAAATATAAAAAATCGAGTACTGGTTATGTTGAATTTAAGCATTATAGGATTAGGGCAGATAGGTGGTTCCTTAGGCTTGGCTTTAAAAAATAAAGCTTTAAAGAATTGCTATCATATAACGGGTATATCAAGAAAACAAGATACTTTGAATACCGCCCTTAAACTAAAAGCAGCGGACGAAGTGTGTTTGTCGTTGAATGCGGCAAAAAATGCTGATATTGTCGTTATATGTACGCCCGTGGATACGATAACGCCGATATACAAAGAACTTGCAGAAATTGTTGGGAAAGACACAGTAATTACGGATACGGGTAGCGTGAAATATTCTATTGAAAAAGACATAAAAGCTTTTGCCAAAAAGAGTGGTTTTGTTTCTTTTATTGGTTCTCATCCAATGGCTGGAAGAGAAAAAAATGGAATATCCTCTGCTGATGCAGATATGTTTATGAACACAAAAGTTGTTGTAACGTCAGAATTAAAGCAATTAACAAAAAAAGAAAATCTTATAGTAAAAATGTGGAAAGATGCCGGGGCGGATATTGCAAAGATTTCTGCAAAAAAGCACGATGCGCTGGTTGCATTTACAAGCCATTTACCTCATATCATTGCCTTTTTGCTAAGTAAATCTTATAAAAAAATAAAGCAAAAAAATCCACAAATTGATACCCTTACAGCAGGATCTTTTAAAAGCATAACGAGAGTTGCAGTTTCGAGTGCCGATATGTGGGCACCTATTTTTGCCCTAAACGGTAAAAATATTGAAAAATATTTGGATGAATTTATAAAGGAGCTTACTTATTTTAAGAAAAATTTGGAAAACAAACAAAAAATTAAACAAGAAATTTTAAAAACACAAAAATAAAATACATGCATATAAAACTTAGAAAGATTAATTCTATTTCAGGTGTAATTGAAGTTCCGGCGGATAAGTCTATAACGCATAGAGCTGTTATGCTGGCATCTATTGCTGTAGGTGATTCGGTCGTTGAAAATTATTTGCCTTCCGATGATTGCAACAGGACAATTGACGCGTTTTGCCAAATGGGTGTTGATATGAAAATTGATCAGGGCAATCTGTATATAAAGGGCGGGGGGTTAAATCTTATAAAACCCCAAGTAGGCAGATATAATATTTATGCCGGCAATTCTGGGACAACAACAAGGCTTATTTCAGGAATTCTCGCAGGGCAAGATTTTGAAACAGTTATAACCGGTGACGATAGTCTTTCAAGAAGGCCTATGCAGAGGATAATACGTCCGTTGTCGAAAATGGGTGCGCGGATATCATCGTCAAGCGGCGGATTGCTGCCTTTAGTAATAAATGGAAATCCTAATCTTAGAGCAATAAACTACAATAACGATGAGTCAACAGGACAGGTAAAATCCGCAGTTATGTTTGCAGGATTGTATGCCGATGGGGCAACGGTTTATTCTGAACCTGTCAAATCAAGGGATCATGGCGAGAGAATGTTAAAAGCTTTTGGTGCCGATATCAAGATTGATAGAAATTCTATTACAATCTATCCTGCAGAAAGGCTTATTGCTCAAGATACTGTTGTACCGGGAGATATTTCATCAGCGGCATTTTTTATTGCAGCGGCATTAATCGTTCCTGGATCAAATTTAACAATAAAAAATGTTGGGATAAATCCTACAAGAAACGGGTTGCTTGAGGTTTTGGAAAAAATGGGCGCCGATATAACTTTAACCAATATCAGAGAAGTTTCTCAGGAGCCAGTATGCGACATAACTGTAAAATATTCTAAGCTTAAAGCTGTAAATATTGACGCTGTTCTTGTTCCAAGAATGGTTGACGAAATACCTGTTTTTGTTCTTATTGCAACACAGGCGCAGGGAGTTACAAAGATTTCAGGAGCTAAAGAGCTTAGAGTAAAAGAAAGCGACAGGATAGCTGCTATTGCCAGTCAGTTTACAAAACTTGGCGCTCAGGTTGAAGCTCTTGAAGACGGATTTATAGTAAATGGCACAGAAGGGGTTAATTTTACAGGAACTATGCTTGATAGTTTTGAAGATCACAGAATTGCGATGACTTTGGCTGTAGCTTCTCTAATTGCAGAAGGAGAGACTACAATTAAAGATTCTCATTGCGTTAACATATCTTTTCCGGGCTTTTATGAGGCTTTAAGAGATGTATGCAGATAGATGAGAAGTCGTCAATTTTATTTTTGTTTGGCAGACAAATGTTTAGAATAATGTTTTGCTTGTTTTACAGATGGCATATCGAAGGAGTTGAAAATATTCCTCAGTCAGAGGGAGCTATTATTTCTCCAAATCATATGAGTTTTTTTGATCCTCCTTTAACTGGGTCTTCAATGAAACGTCCCCTTCATTTTATGGCTAAAAAAGAGTTGTTTGATGTTCCGATATTTGGATGGGCAATTGGTCAGACAAATGCTTTTCCAGTTAAAAGAGGTTTTCGGGATATAGCGGCAATACGACATGCGTTTTCATTATTGAAAAAAGGTCGTTTGCTTTTAATGTTTCCGGAGGGTACTCGTTCAAGAGATGGAAAAATAGGTAAAGCAATGTCTGGTGCAGGAATGGTTGCATGTAACGCTCAAGTTCCGTTGATTCCTGTAAAAATAGAAAACACAAATGCTATGTTAAAATTTAAGCAGATAAAAATAAAGTATGGCAAACCCATATATCCTCCAAAAGAATTTACTAAAAAAGATTATCTTGATTTGTCCCAAAAAGTTTTAGATGTAATAGCAGGTATGTAGATAGCGGTGGAGTACTGATATGAAAGAAAATAAAAGACTTAAAATTAAAATAGCAAAAAACTCTGGGTTTTGTTTTGGTGTTAGGAGAGCTATAGATTTAGTCGAAAAAGCAACAAGAGAAAAACCGAGGGTTTATACTTTGGGGCCTATTATCCACAATCCTCAGGAAGTTGAGAGACTTGAAAAACAAGGAATAAAGATTTTGAAAGATTCTAAAAGAATTAAAGAGGGTTCTATAATTCTGCGTACGCACGGAATACCTTTTGAGCTTCATAGAAAGCTAGAAGCAAATAAAACAATTAATATAATAGATGCTACATGTCCGTTTGTAAAAAGAGCGCAAAATATTGTAAAACAGTTAAGCGCTGACGTGAAATCTGAGGATGAAAAAATAATATTAGTTGGAGAAAAAGTTCATCCTGAAGTTGTTGCGCTTGTCTCTTATGGTAATGATAAGTGTGTTGTTATAGAAAACTCTAAAGAAGCTGGCAGGTTTGAATGGAGCGGAGGTCTAAATATTGTAAGCCAAACGACACAGACTCCTAAAAATTTTGATAGCACTGTTAAGGTATTAAAAAAAAGGCATAAAGTAAAAGTTTATAATACAATATGCAAAGCGACTCTTGAGAGGCAGAAATCTGCGAAAAAACTTGCAGGAACTGTCGATTTGATGATAGTAATTGGTGGTAAAAATTCAGGCAATACTACGAGACTTACTCAAATTTGTGGAGCAAAAACAAAAACATACCATGTCGAAACAACTGATGATTTAAAAGAACAATGGTTTAAAAAAATAGAAAATGTAGGATTAACAGCTGGCGCTTCAACGCCTGTCTGGATAATAAAAGATATTGAAAAGAGAGTAAAAGAAATCGGATTAAAGCGCCAAGTAAATTCATAATTTATTGTTAAACTATACCTCACATCAAGCTGCGAGGTATAGTTTAACAATAGATAAGAAGAACAGAAGCGATATACAAAACAATGAGCGATATTAGAGTCTGAAGCATGTAGGATTCATGCAAAGACATAAAAGCTTTTTTTGATTTTTTGATTGTCGCATGCACTTTTTACCTTGCCCTACAAATTGCATTTTTAAAATTTTGTTTAAGCCTCTAAGAAATTTTTTTGCGCATTCGCTCTGTGATATTCTAAAAAGACTTGACAAGTAAAATTTTAATATGTACAACCCAATCTCTCTTAACAAAAGTCAAGCCCGAGTGTTAGTTATGAGATTTTACAGAATGTGTTGCGAGATCCTGCAAAGACTTGACAGATAAAATTTTATGTGATACATAAAGAAAGATCACAAAAAGACACAAAACAAAGGATCAAAGTCTTTCTTAACAAAAGTCAAGCCCAAATGTTAGTTTAGTTATGAGATTTTACAAAATATGTTGTAAGACCATACTAAAGACTTGACAGATAAAATTTTAATATGTACAACCCAATCTCTCTTAACAAAAGCCAAGCCCAAGTGTTAGTTATGAGATTCTACAAAATGTGTTGTAAGTAAGATGCAGGGGCTTGACAAGTAAAATTTTAATGTGATGTACATAATTTAAAGAAGATCACAAAAGACAAGGGAGATCACTAAAAGACGTAAATCGAAGGATCAAAGACTTAAAAAGTAGATCCAGTATCAAAAACTCCGCATTGGCTGTACGAAGATGAAACTTTTGTTTTGTTTGAAGGTTTTAAGTTTTGTCAAAATTGTAATGTGGAGAAGTTTAACACCCGTTTTATAGGGCAGTTAGCTAAACCAGGAATTACAGGTCTAGAGAGTAGTTTACTAAGCCAAGTTGACCAAGCAAGAAACGCACAAGTACTCATCAAAAGAGGGTGTGGAGTGTTGATTAATGGAAACTTTAGAGACAGGGGGGGGTGTATAGATAGATAAAAGGAAGTAAGTAAGGAAGAAACAAGAAACAAGAAAAGACAAAAGGAGGGAAACATAGTTGAAGACAAAGAAAGTTGCAATAAAAAGAAGTGTGAAGTGTAGGTTAGTTTAAGAAATAGAATTTAAAAAATAGGAGTTGTATATGAAAGACTTAACACGTAGGCAGAAAGAAACAAGAAACATAGATAAAAATAACGATGAGATCACCCAGGAGGGAAAAGTGAATACGAAAGATGTAAATAAAAATAACGATGATATCACCCAGGAGGGAAAAGTGAAAAGAAAGGTAATAGGAGCAGAAATGAGAAGTGGAATCGCAGCAATAGAAGTAATAGTAAAAAAATTCATTAAAGGAGAAGTGAAAATGAGAAACACAGTGACAACAGCGCTAAAAGAGATAAGGAAAGGAATAGAAATAGAAACAACAAAAATCACCCAGGAGGCAAAAAGTAAAATGGAGAACATCGTAACGATAGTGCTAAAAAAGTTGGTGGGAGCAGAAATGAAGAAAGTAATGACAGCAATAATAGTGTTTGGGATGATAATAAGTCCTGCAGTTAATTTAATGCTAATGAATGATCCAAAGTCACCAGATGGAGATGTACCACCACCACCGCCGTTCAAATTGAGCGAATTGAGCGAAAAGGATCAAGATGCTTTTAACAAAATACCCTCAGATACACCGCCACCACTTAATATAACACCAGCACCGGCGGAAAGTGCGCCGCCAGCACAAGCGTCACAACAACAATCAGATACACACCAAGCGAGCTCATCAAGCTCATCATCATCGCCGTCAACAGATGGAGCTGGAGAAGCTGAAGTTGGGACAGCGGCAGATGCACAGGCAACAGCGCCAGCAACGCAAGAGGCGCCAATAGGAGCAGGAGAGGCAAATGCACTGGCAGCAGCGCCAGCGCCACAGACAGCGCCAGAAGATAAAAATGGAGGAACTGAAGTTGTTGACGTACAACTAGCGCCATCACTTGTAGCAGGTCCAACATCAGCGGCAGTAAATCCAAAAGCAGAATCAGCAGCGGAAGGGAGAACAGAACCGGCAGCGGAAGGGAGACCGGTAGGAGCAGGAAAGACAAATGTGCCGGCAGCAGATGAAAATGAAGATCAGGAAGAACAGCAGGGACAAGAAGGCGGTGAAGCGCCTTCGTCATTATCTTCTATTACATTACATTCATCTGATGAGGTTAGGGGGCGTATGATCCTGCCCGATTGTTTATTAAATCATGTACCGGTAGCATGCAATAGACCTCTTGCATAACTAAGTATTAAATTCAGAATTACAAATACCTGCAATCAAGTTAAATCGCAGTCCAAAGCGTCTTCTGCGATTCCTATATCTATCTGAGACTATTTTGAACCTTTTAACA
>BNVV01000017.1 GCA_025998355.1 Endomicrobiia bacterium | reverse complement strand
AAGAGTAAGAATAGAAACAGAACAAGCACTAGCAAAACAAGAAGAAGAAAGAGCAAGAGAAGAAGCAGCACTAGCACAAGCAGAAAAAGAGCAAAAAGAAGCACTAGCAAAACAAGAAAAAGAAAGATTAAGAATAGAAACAGAACAAGCACTAGCAAAACAAGAAGAAGAAAGAGCAAGAGAAGAAGCAGCACTAGCACAAGCAGAAAAAGAGCAAAAAGAAGCACTAGCAAAACAAGAAAAAGAAAGATTAAGAATAGAAGCAGAAGAAGAAAAAGCAAAAGAAGAACCAAAACAAAAACCTAAAGATAGCGTAGTTATGCAGCAACAACAATATCAATTATCACCATTAGCTCTACAAGCACCTGTGGCAAATAGTGTAATAGCAGTGGATGATCACGACAGCAGTAGTGTTTCTACACCAGAGCAAGAGACAGCATTAGAGGAGCTGGCGAGGATAGACAGAAGGTGCGAGGAGCTGGACAGAAAGGTCGAGAAGATGACGAGAGAGGGAGAGGAGAGAGAAGGCATAATGAGCTAATGAGACTAGCCCAAGAGGTAATAGAGAGGAGGAGACTAGAGGAAGATGCTAGGACTAGGAATAGAATAGGGGAAGTAGTTCATTATATTTAAGACTTCACAAGCAACATTGCATACTAAAGCACCGATTTCGTCTCCTTTTAGACTTCGATAGTTTCCAAAGCCATTTTCACCCACTTAAATACAATAAGTAACAATCAGATATTTAATGCACCAGATAAATAAAACAACCATTGCGCCCGTTAGAGTCCATCTTACAAATTTACCCCCTTTAACGCCAAACTTATCCCGTAAGAATTTTCTGAATTTAGCCGAGGCGATATTTTTTTCCATATACTCTTGTGGATTCTGTCTGTAACGACTTATGTCACGGGCGGTTGCATACGCTACAAAAGACAAGAGCAATATAAGCATGATGATGTTGTAGACTCGACCAAATCTTGTAGTAAAGAAGAAAAACATTATTTGTGCCTCCAGTATTTAATCTTGTCAACAAGAAAACAGATGCCACCAGTAACACTCAAAGCTTTAAGAGGATTTTGGTCTTCTAAAGCCGACGGTTCTTCTTTTTCTATTTTCACGCCTTCTTATCATGGCATTTGCAAGCTTAATTGTTTTAACTATGTCAAAAAGAATAACTGGGTTGATATCAAAAAATTGAGCAAATTTCTTTATAACCCTTGGATGTGGAATAGTTCCATAAAGTTCAATAAACCTCTTGCACAACTTGAGTATTAAATTTTAGAATTACAAATACCTGCAACCCAAGTTAAATCGCAGTCCAAAGCGTCTTCTGTAATTACCATATTGTTCCTTAAGAAACAAGTATAATCAAGTTGTATAAGGGTGTTGGATATTGACACTAAATAGGGCTAAAAGCCCGTATGTATCAAAATCTCCAACACCACAAGGTAAAAAGCATGAGGTTGCAAATGCGCAAACTTTAGTTTGCAGCATGCAAACATTTGAAAGCAAGAAGCTAATTACTCAAATTACAAAGGAGGTACAGTATGCCCTTACACTTAAATTTATTGGCATTGACGTATCAAAAAACAAATTAGACGTTTATGAAACAAAAAACAATCAGTATTTTGCACTAGCTAATGACAAAGAAGGTATTCATTAGACCTCTTAATAACTAACATATAAAAGTACAATAGAAGTACTATGAAACAGAAAAAGAAAGCAGGCGGGTCAGATGGAATAGGTTTAGTATTAATGGGAGTAAAGAAAGGGACGTTTGACAAAACAGTAAGGATAGCAAGGAGCAAGAAAAGAAAAAGGGGGAGTAGGAGGAGCAAAGAGAAAATTGAGTATAGCAAAGATAGTAAAGATGATGTTTGAGTACTTTAGGACAATATCGGACGTATTATCAGATAGGAGACAGTTACAATGTCAGTGAAAGTTGTGCATATAGGACTAAAAGCACGTAGAAGAAGTATTAATAAAGAGTGGAGAATATGCACTAGATGGGAATAGGTATTATTAAGGGAAGGTGTAGAAGTAGAAGTAGCAGTGATAGATGCTACAGATGTGATACAAAGACCTAAAAAAAACAGCGAAATGGCAAAAGCGGGAAGAAAAAGAGACATACAATAAAGGCATTGGTAGTAGTGGAAATGAGAAGGAGACAAATAATATGCACAGCGATAGGAAAAGGCAAGGAGCACGATTTTGGTTTATTTTAGTAGGCATGTATTTATGGAAGAAAGACAATAAGATACATGGCAGATACAGATTTATGAGGACTTGACAGAATACACACAAACACACTGGTTCCCAAAAAGAGATCAAAGAAACACCCACTGACAAAAGAAGATAAGGAGTTAAATAGGGAGATTTCATCAAAAAGGATTATAGTGGAAAATATTAAAGTATTTGTTAAAAGGTTCAAAATAGTCTCGAGAATAGATAAGTAATAGCAGAAGACGCTTTGGACTGCGATTTAACTCAGGTTGCAGGTATTTGTAATTCTGAATTTAATACTTAGTTATGCAAGAGGTCTAATGACCTTATTAGCAGTAATGCCAAAATTACAAAGCTATCGCAAGAGAAATTGCTGCTTTATCTATTGCTCATTACGCAAATAAAAGTGGTAAGACTTTCAAAAGGCGTAGAACTTCTGTTGGACGACACTTGTTAAACGAATGCTGTTTATGTGCGGGTTGGTTACTATTAAATCCAACAATGCCTTAAAAGCCTTCTTTCGAAAAACTGACAAGTAACGCTAAACTTAAAATGCTTGCTATTGTTGCTGTTATGCGTAAATTATTACATTATTAACAATTGTTGTAAACAGTTTTACCTTGATAGGTCTTATGTGAACGCCTAATTATACTTCCTTTTAAGGTCTTTTTATCAACTTTTTTCAAGTGGGTTGATACCCGCTGATGGTATCACTTTTACTATCCTGCTTATTTGTCTTATTCCATTCCCATTTATATATAAAAATACTGCAAAATCTTTCTTGCTTAAACTACGCACTCCCCTTGGCTAAATGCCTTTTTTCGCATTCATTACACTTACATCCTCTTTTGCCTCCAAGCGTCTCTCTCTTTACATATTTCTTGCTTAAACATCTTGGACATCTCTACCATAATGTACCCCCTTTTTTTCTTTTTAGGGTATTTATCTAAAATCAGAACAATGCTCACCAATAAGCCACAAGGGGGCAATCTATGTGTGTTAGGCGTGGTGTTTTAAGAAAAGCGAATCTTCGATTTTAGTGATATGGTCAAGTAACTTTATGTTGACATACTTTGCTGGGTTACTTTGTCATTTCATTCCTCGTAATGCACGCAGAAAGATAATAATTTGCATTACCAAGGTAGTATCCTTCTCCACCACGACTGACTCTTTGCTTCTAAAACTTTTAATTTAGCGTCTCTTTTAATTTTAGCAAATCCTACTATAGCCGGTGCGTAATGAAGATGTATTTCAAAATCGTCATTTTTATAAGATATTTTTTTTACTGTTGCAGGAATAGGAACCATATTGCCATTTTCCATCCCGCCGATTAAATGTACAAGATAGTGTGCTATATCTCTTTCGTCAATTATCGTGGATAGCACTGTGTCGCCTTCAGCGATTTTTTTGGCTGATTTGCCGTTTTCGTCTTCAAGCAATTTAACGTCAAGTTTCACAAATCCTAAGTCATAACCTTCAAAAACAAATGAATTTTGTTTTGGATTGTAATTGGGAAGTTTTTTAAACTGCGTCAAGTTTAATTCTTCACTTACAATTTCAACATTAACGCTGGCAGGGAAAAAGAAATTTTTAATTATTGTTGAAATTTCATCAGACGAGACGACAGCAATTTTTTTAATTGCCTGCCGGGCGTGTAGTTTTAAATCTCCTTCTATTTTTTGCGTATATTGTTCCATTGCTCCCGCATCTAAACGTGCAGAAAAAATTGCTTTTACAAATGAAAACCAATCCATATTTGCAGATATTTCATAAAT
This sequence comes from Endomicrobiia bacterium, assembly GCA_025998355.1. GTDB lineage: Bacteria > Elusimicrobiota > Endomicrobiia > Endomicrobiales > Endomicrobiaceae > Endomicrobiellum. Next base: position 15,715 of record BNVV01000017.1, on the reverse strand, counting down.
TGCTGGATTGTGCGAAAATACCATGCTGAAACGCAGGATTTCGTAGGTTCTCTTATTTACCGCTGTATTGATAAGACCATAAATATTTTCTTTTGGGAATATAAGTTTTATTTTAAATACCGTAACAAATTCTAAAAGATCTATTATGGTTATAGCTTTTTTAAAATTATCACCTGAAAGATAGAGCGCAAGTTCTGCTTCAGTCTGTTCGCATCCCGTCTCTTCTATCAAAAACTGAATCTGCTCTTTTTCTTTCATAATTATATCCTTAAAATTATTTTAAAATTTTACAACAACAGTCCATTTTAAATAATTTATAAACTTTTGGGAAAAATGTTTACCTTCTTGGATGGGCTTTTTCATAAACCTTTTTGAGACTTTCTATCGTAACATGTGTATAAATCTGTGTTGTAGAAAGGTTCTTATGACCAAGCATTTCCTGAACACTTCTTAAGTCGCATCCTCTGTCAAGCATATGAGTTGCGAATGTATGTCTTAAAGTATGAGGACTCACTTTTTTTGTAAGTCCTGCTTTTACAAACCATCTGTGTAAAATTCTTCTTGCGGTTCTTTGATCCAGTCTTTTTATATGATCGCTTAAAAATACCGGAGATTTTATATCGTAAGGAAGTCCCATGGAGTGACGTTCATTTATATAATCTCTTATAACGCTCAAGGCTTTATTGCCTATAGGCACAATCCTTTCTTTTCTGCCTTTACCTACCACTGTAACGGTGTTTAATATAAAATCTATGTCCTTTAAATTCAAACTCATTAACTCCTCAATTCTTAAACCGCATGAATAGAGAAGTTCAATCATAACTCTGTCTCTAAGTTTAGTGTCAGTAAGATTAAAGAGCGCCTGTGTTTCATTTTCAGTTAGAAATGACGGAACTTTTTTATCTTTTTTAGGGCCTGACATATTTTCCAGTGGATTTTTTTTAACAAGATTATTAATTATTAAAAATTTATAGAAAGTACGCAGAGACGAGAATTTTCTTGCAAGAGTTGCTTTGCTTAAAGTTTTCTTATTTAGTTCTTCAAGAAATTCTCTTATATCGTATTTACCCGCTTCGAATGTATGCAATTGTTTTTTTTGTAAAAAGAATAAAAAATCACGTATATCTTTCGAATAAGCTCTTAAGGTATGCTGAGAGAAATTTCTTCCAGCTATAAGATATTTTTCAAAAGCGTCTATTTGTCTTCCGTTTTCTTCTTCGAAGACTTGGATGTTTTTGTCTCCGCAGTTTTTGGCGTTTCTTTTTTCGTTTTGGGTGTTTTGATCCATTGTAAATTCCTGCATTTAGGAAATGCTGAGCATGTAAGAAATGGCCCTCTTTTTCCTATTCTTTTAAGCATTTCAGAACCGCATTTTTCACATTTTATATCAGTATGTTCAGGCTCGAGTTTGATAACTTTATTGCCGTCTTTATCAATATTATATACTGTTTTGCATTCCGGATAATTTTTACATGAAAGGTATTGTTTGCCCCTAAATCCTGCTTTTTTAATTAGTGGACTTTGACATTTGTCGCATTTCATATCTGTTTCCTGTTGATCTGCTGCAACTTTTCCATCTTTGCCCAACGGCATCGTTGTTTTACATTCGGGGTATCCGGAGCAGCCCAAGAACTGCCCTCTTCGGGAATCTCTTATCAACATATGTTTACCGCAATTGGGGCATATCTCAGAAGTTTCCTGCGCATGGATTTTTTGTCTTTGAAGATTTTTTTCCGCTTCTTCCAAATCTTTTTCAAATGGTTCATAAAAATCTTTTAAAACATTTTGCCATACGATTTTATCTTCTGCAATTTTGTCAAGTTTTTCTTCAATATCTGCGGTAAATTCAACATTGATTATATTGCTGAAATGATTTTTTAAAACATCGTTTACAACAATGCCAAGATTTGTAGGAACAAATTTTTTACCATCAAGACGCACATATAACCTATCAAGAATAGTCCTAATTGTAGGAGCATAAGTTGACGGTCTTCCTATTGCGTGTTCTTCAAGCGCTTTAATTAAACTTGCTTCATTATAACGCGGAGGCGGTTCTGTAAAATGCTGCTGTGGTATTATCTGCAAGAGATTTAAGTTTTCAGCTTTGCTTAATTGTGGAAGTTTTATTTCTTTTTCATCATCCTCTATACCGTAAACTTTTAAAAAACCGTCAAAAAGTAAAGTACTTCCTGAAGCCTTAAATAGATAATTTTTTGCCGATATTTCAATTGTTGTTGTGTTATAAATCGCATCTGCCATTTGGCTTGCCAAAAATCTTTTCCATATTAAATCGTAAAGCCTAAAATCGTCAGTTGACAGGTACTGCTTTATTTGCGACGGTATTCTGTTTGGTGAAGTAGGCCTTATTGCTTCATGCGCCTCTTGCGCTCCTTTAGTTTTTGTTTTATAAATTCTTGGAGATTTTGGAAGGAATTTATCTCCGTATGATGATTCAATAAATTTTAATGTTTCATTTTGAGCGCTTTTCGCAATATTTAGAGAGTCGGTTCTCATATAAGTTATAAGACCCATTCCGGCGCTTTTTTCGATGTTTATACCCTCATAGAGTCTTTGCGCTATAGACATTGTCTTTGAAGCTGAAAATCCAAGTCTTCTTGAAGCATCTTGCTGCATTGTAGAAGTAGTATAAGGTGCATATGGAGAACGTTTGCGTTGTTTTGTATCAACCGCCTGCACAATGTATGTTGCATTTTCAAGATCTTTTAATATTGCGGCAGACTGTTTTTCGTTTTGAATTGAAAGTTTATCGAACTTAACGTTATTTTTTGAAAAAAGCTGTGCCTTAAAGGACATTGCATCTTTTTCAAGTTTTGAAAGTTCTGCTTCAATGCTCCAGTATTCCGTCGGGATAAAATTCTTTATTTCCTCTTCTCTGTTACATATAATCAATACGGCTACAGATTGTACTCTTCCTGCTGATAGTCCTATTTTTACTTTTTTCCATAAAAGGGGAGAGAGTTTATAACCTACAAGTCTGTCTAAAAGCCTTCGTGTCTGCTGGCTGTTAACAAGACCCATATCAAGATCTCTTGGATGTTTTACAGAGTCAAGAATTGCATCAGGAGTAATTTCGTGAAATGTTATTCTTGAAATTTCCGAATCGGAAAGTTCCAAAGCTTCTTTTAAATGCCATGCAATTGCTTCTCCTTCTCGGTCAAAATCGGTTGCGAGATAAACTCTATCGGTATTTTTAGCAGTTTTTTTTAAATCCGATATAAGTTTTTTTGCTTTGGGTATATTTGTATATGTAGGTTCAAAATTATCTTCAATGTCAATACCAAGCTTGCTTTTAGGCAGATCTCTTATATGTCCGTAAGAACTTTTTACGGTGAAATCTCTACCCAAGATTTTTGATATTGTCCTTTCTTTTGCCGGAGACTCTACTATAACTAAATATTTTGACATTGCGTCACTCCTTAAATAATCGTTTTCATGTTCAGTTTAGTACACTCTTATATATATTTGTCCTGGAGTTGCCTTTATAAGCACATTTATCTCCAGATTTAAAAGCGTTGTCGCCATATCGGAAACATTGATGTTTAATTTATGTGCAATTAAATCTGGAGGCAGTCCAGCGCTATCGCTTTCTATCAATTTAAGAATTGAAAGTTCAAGCTTATTAAGATTTAGACTATTGTCGATTACTTCAAATTTGCCCTTAGGAAACCAGCTGAGACTTTCTGCCATATCCTGCGGGCTTAAAGCAACAAAAGCTCCACTTTGTATAAGTTTGTTTGTCCCTTTTGATACATTTGAATAAATGTTTCCTGGAACCGAAAAAACATCTTTGCCATAATCTGCGCAAATTCTTGCTGTTATGCAAGCACCGCTTCCAAGCGCTGCTTCTGTAAGTAGTGTGGCTTTGGAAAAACCTGCAATTATCCTGTTTCTTCTTGGAAAAGTTCCTTTGTCTGGTTGGCAATTAAGAGGAAACTCGCTTATAACTGCACCATTTTGTGAAATCGTCTCCTGCAGTTTTGCGTTTTCAGGTGGATAATTCACAAGAAGTCCGTTGCCTAAAACAGCTATGGTCCTTGATCTATTTTCTAGAGTTGTGACATGTGAAATTGTGTCAACACCTCTGGCAAGCCCTGAAATTATGGTTATTCCTTTTTTTGCAAAATACGCTGCAAATTCCGATGTAACAGTTTTGCCGTAGTTGCTTACTTTTCTTGATCCTACTATCGATATTGAATCGAAATCTTTTTCTAATATATTACCTTTTACATATAGAACAAGAGGCTTATCGGTAAAATCAATCAACGATTTTGGATAAGCGCTGCTGTTGTAAAGAATAATTTCTATATTGTTTTTTTCCGCAATCTCAAGTTCTCTATCGGCTTTTCCTGAATTTGAAGAATTTAAAATTCCTTCTGCAACAGCATGGCCTATACCTTCAACAGACATGAGATCTCTTCTACCAGCTTTAAGAATAGACTCCACATCTCCAAATTTTTCAAGCAGCATGAAAAACCTTGATGCTCCTATGTCTGCAACTGAAATAAGCCTGAATAAACACAAATCTTTCTCATTCATTAGAAGGCTATTGTAAGCAAATTATTAAAGAATTGTCAAAACTTGCTGAATTAATTTAGCCTATTAATGCGCAGTAATATATGTCAATTGCGGGATTAAATTAAAACATAAGGAGAAACTATGAAGGAGGTAAATAGTCTGCCCAAGTTCAAGCAGCTAACATAACACCTGCAACTGCGATATATAACTGTAAGTGTAAAAATCAACAAAACCTAAAAAAACAAAACCTTATTTTGCAAACCTTATCATTTGACGCATGGGGCGCAGCGCCCAAAACAATAATGGTCTTACCCTGAGTGCGGTTTGCCTAAGAAAAACAGTTTTGATAACATACCTGCACGCAATACTGTAACTATAGAAAATTAGCTCAAATGGCAACAGACTGAGTAAATGCTTAAGGTATCTTTGTCTAATGGAGTCTTTAATTCTATTGTTGCCCAGTCGCTATGAGTTTACCCATGATATTTTAGACTAGATACAATGATGGAAGTCAAAATAATAATTTACTACCGGGAGCAAAATTATGATTAGATTTACTACTGCAGGGGAATCGCATGGAGAAGCCCTGCTTGTTATTCTTGAAGGTATTCCTGCGGGGCTTGCCGTAAATTATAAAGATATAGATTTGGATCTTGCAAGGAGACAAAAAGGTTATGGCAGAGGCAAAAGAATGTCAATAGAGACAGATGTTATTAAGATTCTTTCAGGGATGCGTCATTTAAGAACCCTAGGGTCGCCTATAGCAATGTCTATTGCGAACAGAGATTTTCAAAATTGGGTAAATACAATGTCACCAACATCCAGTGAGTCTGATGACAAGCTACTTTTAAGACCTCGTCCGGGGCATGCGGATTTGTCCGGACTTATTAAATATAACGTAAAAGATTTTAGAGATATTCTTGAAAGGGCGTCAGCAAGAGAAACTGCGGCAAGAGTAGCTGCAGGAGCTGTATGTAAGATTCTTTTAAAAGAATTTGATATAAGCATTATGTCTTATACATCGCAGATAGGAGATGTTGTTGCAGATATTTCTTCGATTAAAGAAAATAAACTATTGTATGATACAGAAATGTCTGAAGTTAGATGCCCCGATACAGTCGCGAGTAAAAAAATGATAGAGCTTGTAGATAAAGCGAGATTACAAGGCGATACTTTAGGTGGTAAAGTTGTTGTTGTTGTAAAAGATGTCCCGACAGGCCTTGGAAGTCATACACAGTGGGATTTAAAACTTGATGGACGTCTTGCGCAAAGTTTAATTTCAATTCAAGCTGTTAAAGCTGTTGAATTTGGAGACGGAACAAAACTTGCCGAAAATTTTGGTTCAGTATCGCATGATGAAATTTTTTATAGCAATGCAAAATGGTTTTACAGAAAGACAAATCGAGCAGGTGGCATAGAAGGCGGTATGAGTAACGGTGAGCCTATAGTTGTTACTTGCACGATGAAAGCAATTCCTTCTCTTGCAAACCCTCTTCATTCTGTAAATCTTGTTACAAAAGAGACTGCTAAAGCCGAAGCAGTAAGAAGTGATATTTGTGCAGTTCCTGCTGCAGGCGTCGTCGCAGAAGCTGCTGTTGCTATAGAGCTGGCAAAAGCGCTTAAAGAAAAGTTTGGCGGCGACTCTCTTGAAGACATGAAAAAGAACGTAAATACTTATAAAGAAAGATTAAAGGCGCTGTAATGCTAAATATGGGTAAGAGTTTACTTGTTTTTACAGGCTTTATGGGTACCGGTAAAACGGAGACGGGCAGCATTGTCTCTAAGAAACTGAGTATAAGTTTTTTTGACACAGATAATTTAGTAGAGACAAAAATGAAACTTTCTATAAATGATATTTTTAAAAAATTTGGCGAATTTTATTTTAGGCAAATAGAATCAGAAGTTATAGAAGAGATATCTAAAAAAAATTTTGCTGTAATTTCATGCGGCGGCGGGACCGTTCTAAATCCTGTAAATATTTATAATCTAAGAAAAAAAGGGATAATAATAAATCTTTATGCTTCAGCAAAAGTCATCTATGATAGAATCAAGGCTGATAGCTATAGACCATTATTAAGGTGCGAAGATCCTTTAAATGAAATTAAAAAACTTTTGGCTTTTCGAAAGGATGCTTACAATGACTGTGATTTTTCTTTTGATACAGATGGATTAACAACGCACGAAGTGGCAGATGCTATTTTAAATAACAACGATATAATCAAACTTTTGAAAATTTAATGTTTGCACGTTTGATTTTCAAATAAAGAAATAAAGAATTTATAAAAACCTTGTACATAATATTTATTGCAATGGGGAAGAAAATAGAAGAAGAATGGTAATAACAGATTTTGATGAAAAATTCTTAGACACTGTAATCAGTATTGAAAATAAGTCTTTTATGCATCCGTGGACTAGGGATATGTTTTTAGGTTTTGTAAAAAATAGCGCTGTAAGATTTAAGATCTTAATTGAAAGTAAAACAACTGTGGGGTATTATATAATAAGCACAGTTATTGACGAAACAGAATTGCTAAATATAGCGGTTGATCCGAACTTTAGAAGAAAAAATTTCGGAAAGGCTATGCTTTTAGATATAAAAAAAGAGGCTATTAATAAAAAAACTAAGTTTATTTTTTTAGAAGTGCGGCGCACTAATATCGCAGCAAAAAATTTATATAAATCTTTCGGTTTTACAGAAATAGGCATCAGAAAAAAATATTATGGAAATGAAGATGCTATTACAATGCAGCTTGTTGTTTGATAAGGAAATTACATTATGATGAAAAGAAAAATATCTATTAGTATTTTAATGTGCATGATTCTGATTTTGAATGGAAATTTATTTGCAGCAAACTATGATGCTTACAAAATTTTTCTTCAAGGCAACTTTGATTGTAAAGCAGGAGATATAGATAATGCAATTAAAAATTATGAAAAAGTTATCGCTTTAGATAAAAATGCTTTTGCGGTATATAAAGAATTGGTCCGGTTGTACCGTGATTCGGGAAACACCGATAAAGCACTTCAAATAGCTGATAAAATAAATGACCTTGATGGCAATAATCCTCAGACAACAATTTTTTTAGCCGAATTTTATTTTTTTGTAAACAAGCTTGATATTGGTAAACAATTCTGTGAAAAAACAATAAAACTGGATCCTGATAACAAAACAGCAATGGTACATCTTGCATTCTGTTACTACTCAGATAAAAAATTTAAAGAATCGATAAAATACTGGAATATGTTTTTGCAAAAGCAGCCTGATAACGCGGTAGGGTATCTTGGGCTCGGCTTGGCTCAAGAAGGACTTGCTATGTACGAAGCGGCTTTAAAATCTTACGATCAAACTATTAGGACACATCCCGGTGAAGTCATAAGTGCTTATGCTTATATTGCAAAGGCGCATATCTACGAAACAATAGGGAAAGCTGATTTAGTCGTAAAAGAATATGAAAAATATATGTCTGCCTACCCTAATAGTACTCTTGCGCTTATGTGTTTGGGGGAATACTATTACAAAACAAAAAACTATACAAAAGCAAAAGACTACTTCTTGAAAGCAAAAAAATACGATCGTAATAACACCCTAATGATAAACTCCTGCCTTGGTAATATATACGAACAAATAGGGCAATTCGATAAAGCAATAGCGGAATTTGAAATCATTGCAGCAACAGAAAATAAGAACATTTCGGTATTGAGAGAAATTGGACGTTGTTACTCTATTTTAAAAAAATACTCAAAGGCTGAAAAAACATTTTTAAAGGCTTTGGATATTGCGCCTCTAAATAATGGGATTCTTTATTTAACTGCTGCAAATTATATAAATTGGAAAAAATACAATAAGGCAATAGAATACTTAAATAAAACAATAAAACTTGTCCCTAATTTTGCAGATGCATATTTTTATTTAGGATCAGCATACAATGGAAACAAAGATTTTGAAAATGCAGAAAAAGCGTTTTTAAAAGCGATAGAAATAAACCCTGACCATTCAAGAGCTATGAACTATCTTGGATATACATATGCAGATAAAGGAATCAAGTTAAAAGAGTCTGAAAAACTCATCGCCCGCGCTGTAGCTCTTGAGCCAAAAAACAGCATTTACTTAGATTCTTCAGGATGGCTTTGCTATAGACAAGGAAAATTTGATCTTGCAGAAAAATTATTGCTTGAAGCAGCAGATGGTATGAAATGCCATATTATTTACGATCATTTAGGAGATAATTATGTAGCGTTAAATAAAATTAGCCAAGCCTGGATGGCATATTCTTTATCGTATGATCTTAAACAAGATAAAAATGTTAAAAAGAAACTAAATCTTGTACAGGCAAAAATGTCTCAGGAGGAATTATATAAGCAAATGCTTTTAAGAAGCAAGGATAATTACACTAGGTTACTTTCTTTTAAAACGGGATTCAAAGTAAAATTTGGTTCAAATCCTTTTAGTAAAAATTTTTTATATATACCTTTTTCACATACCCAATCCAACAATGTCAAAATAGAGTTTCCTGCTACTGTTGTTATGGGAGGAATATCCATTTCCATAAAAAATGGAAAAGCTAAAATTACGCCCGAAGCCCTTAAAAAAGAAATTCCTTCTGTTGTGTCAAATTTTATTTTACAAGCATGTGATATCTTTAGCGATAACTTCTACAAACAGTTTTCAGATGCAAAAATAACAAGAAAAGGCAATAGTCTTATATATTCTAGAGGGAATGCGAAATTAACGTTAAACATGGACACAGCATTAATAGAAAGTTTATCACAAAATGGTATGATCGTTAGAATTTTAAAATATGAAGATTTTTGTATTTCAAAAATCCCGACAAAAATCAAAGTTATTTCTAAAAACATGAATGCCAAATTGTTTTTAGAAGCAACAAAAATTTCACCTACAGATGACATTGAAAATGAAAATAAATCTTCAGGCTCCGGCAAAAATTAACCTTTTTTTAGAAATACAAAATAAAAGATCCGATGGGTATCATAATCTAGAAAGCATTATGCAAACTATAAGTTTATATGACAATCTTTCTTTTGAAATCGCAGATAAAGATATTTCTCTTAAATCAAATGACAAGTCTTTGCCTGTAGATGAAGCAAATATTGTTTATAAAGCGGCAAAAACAGTCAAAACTCATTTTAACGTAAACAAAGGCGTAAAAATACGTTTAACAAAAGAAATTCCTATGAAAGCAGGACTTGGAGGAGGATCTTCGGATGCTGCTGCTACCCTTGAAGCTTTAGTTAAATTGTGGAATATAAAAACAACAAAGGACAAATTAGAACAAATTGCTGTAGAACTTGGCGCGGATGTTCCTTTTTTTCTTACAGGAGGAACTGCTCTATGCAAAGGCAAAGGAGAAATGGTCACATCTTTAGCAAGCATCGGAAAATTAAACGTGGTCCTTGTAAATCCCGGGTTTGGAATTCCCACTGCAAGTGTATATAAAAAAATTAAGTTTCCGTTGACAGATAAGGTAAAAGTTAATAAAATCAAGGCTGTTATTTGCGGTGGTTCGTTTGATACAGAAAACGCTTTTAGTAGTTGTTTTAACAGATTTGAAGAGTTTGTTTTTCCAAGTTATCCTGAACTGACAAAAATTAAAAGCGTCTTAAACGAATTAGGCTGTATGAGCCTTATGTCTGGCTCAGGGGCAACAGTTTTTGGAATTTTTGATTCCAATGCTAAAAGTGAAGTAATAAAATTCGAGTTAGCTAAATATAATTGGAAAACATGGTTTGTTTCTACTATGGATATTTCTTTTAAAACTCAACTTGCATGTCTATAAATCATGAAATTCCGGGATTGTGTAAAGGTAGCACAAGGGATTTTGGATCCCTTTGTCTAGGTTCGAATCCTAGTCCCGGAGCACAAAATGTACCCTTAACTTTAAAGTTCACTTATTTGGCAATTTGGAAAGGTATATGAGACTGTCAAAGCAACCTCCTGCGTAAAGTTACATTTTAGCATTAGGCCTTCCACAAAACTGATGTACAAAATATATGCTAAGAAGCATGAGAAAGAAAAAAAAGGCGTAGAACAAGTGGAATGGATTTAGGTTAATGGGAGTAATTTTCCCACGACCTTACGGTTGGGGGGGGTATTGCGGGAGTATGTTATTGCTGATTTAAAGAAGCAGCTACCAAGTTTTCTGCATGTTGTAGCGCTGCTTTTGTGATTTTTTTGCCAGATATCATCCTTGCTATTTCTTCTATGTGCTCTATTTCGGAAAGAACTTTAGCTTTTGTGTAGGTTCTTAAATTTTTTGTTTCTTTATAAATCTTTATATGTGTTTTTGCAAACGCGGCAACTTGGGCTAAATGAGTTATAGAAAACACTTGTTTCTTTTTGGAAAGTTCGGCGAGTTTTCCGCCTATTTTTTCACCTGTTGTTCCGCCTGTACCCGTGTCAATCTCATCAAATATAGTTGTCTGATCATTTTTCATTTTAGACGATAGCTCTATAGCTAAAAGGACTCTTGAAAGTTCTCCTCCGGAAGCAGTATTTTTTAGAGGAAGAATCTTTTCTCCTTCATTTGCGCAAAACATAAATTCTATTAAATCATAACCGTTGGTAGACGGTTCCTTTTTGTCAAAACTCACTTTGAATACGGCATTTTTAATATCTAACTCAAACAGTTTTTCTTGTACGGATTTGGAAAAAACTTGTGCCACTTTTTGCCGTTTTTTACTTATGGCTTCACAAATTTCAGATAAACGTTTTGTTTCTAATTCGAGTTGTTTTTGAAGTTTTTCGGAATCGTCTTTATAATCACTCAAAGAATCCAACTCTTCTTCAATTTTATTTTTATGCTCAATAACATCCCCTATAGTATTGCCATATTTCTTCTTAAGTTTTTTTATAAGCTCTATTCTTTCGATAGATATATTTAACTTCTCAGGATCCAATTTTGTTTTTGAAAGAATAACCTCAACTTCTCTAAAAGCTTCTTCCGTTTGGTAATACGCTTGTTCTATTAAAGACATAGCTTCAGAAGCATCCGCGCCATATGAATTTATAGTCTCTATATTTTTCTTTGTTTTTAAAATTCCGCCAAGAGCTGCATTCTCAGAAGAATATAACGTTGAAACAATTTCCTGCGCCAAGGCGACAATTCTTTCAGCATTTTTCAATTTTGGTAGTTCGGATTCAAGCTTTTCATCTTCTCCGTGCTCGAGCTTGGCCTCTTCGATTTCTTTTATTTGAAAAGAATACAAATCAATTTTTCTCTCTCTGTCGGTGTCAGATAAGTTCATAACTTCAAGTTTTGCTTTCAAATCTTGCACTTGAGCATATAAAAACGATACTTTTTCAAGCAAGGGTCTAATATCTAAAGTCTCATTATCTAAAATTTCAAGCTGCGAATCTAAATCAAGAAGAGAATGCTTTTCATCCTGACCGTGAAAGTCGACAAGCAATTCACCAATATCAGCAAGCGTGGATATACTTATTTGAGAGTCATTGACAAAAGCTTTACTTTTGCCTGAAGTCTCAATAGTTCTACGTATTAGAATGGTATCCTCCGTAGTAATAGAAAAGCTGTTTAAAAATTTTGTGATTTTAGAATTTGCGCACTCAAAAGAAGCTGTTATAGTGCATGCGGAACAACCTGAACGTATAAACGACATGTCTGCTCTTGTTCCAGTAAGAAGTTCTATTGATTTTATTAAAATAGATTTCCCAGAACCAGTTTCACCTGTAATAACAGTAAACCCGTCAGAAAAATCAATACTTAGATCTTCAATTAAAGCGTAATTCTTTATAGAAAGCGTAGTAAACATCAAACACTCCAATACAATTTTGTCCTTAATGTCTCAAAATATGATTTACTGCAATTTTTTATAAGTTTAAGAGGTTTTTTATAAAGCGAGAATTTTACTTTTGCTCCACCCGAGATAGTATAATTTTCTTGCCCGTCTATTGACACCATAATTTTTCCGTTACCGTATTTGTTTTTTGCAACAAACGAAATACTACTTTTGTCAGAAACTATCATAGGTCTTTGCGTTAATGTATGAGGAGAAATAGGCGTAAGAATGAAAACAGGTAGATTTGGATATACTATGGGGCCTGAAGCAGCGAGCGAGTAAGCGGTTGAGCCGGTAGGAGTCGCTATAATCATACCGTCACATTTATACTCTGGCATAAAATCTTTATCCATATTAACGTCAACCGTAATAAGCTTTCCACCAGATAAAGAACGCACTACGCAATCATTTACCGCTATTAATTTTAATTTTTTGTCTTTGTACTCAAACTCAACAGACAGCAAAATCCTTTTTTCAATTTTAAAACCTGAATAGAACATGTTTTTTAGAAAATCTAAAACTTCATCTGTATCAGCATCTGTTAGAAAACCCATAGACCCAAGATTTATACCTTTTACGGGAACTGATAATGGCGCAAATGTTCTTATAACTTTAAGCATTGTACCGTCGCCACCAATCGATAAAATAAAATCAACTTTTTTGGGCCGTACAACCATAGAGTCACTTACAAATACTCTGCATTTATTTTGTTTAAGCCACGTGGCAACTCTAAATGCAAGCTTCTTTGCATCTGCTTTTGACTTATTGTAAACAATCCCCGCACTGTATTTCATAGTCGGTATTATATATAAAAAAATAATGTTTTTCTCAAACTTAACCCTCAAACAATTGATAAAACTCAAGTTTGTAGCCAGTAATTTCAGTTATACGATTTTAGCGTACAATTGATTCCATTGCCATTCCATCAACAAATTTAATATTAAAATTCACTAAATCGGAAGAAATCTTATCTTTATCAAAACCAGCAACAGTTATATCTGCATTTTTTATCCCTGAAAAAGAAATAAACTGTCTAAAAGAATCTATATAAAACCTGTCGTAATATTTACCACTATTGTAAATAAAAAACTTATTATCATTATTATTTTTTATTTGTAATGTTTTTATATTATTTCCTTGATATACATTAAAAAATGTTTTATTACGACCATTTACAACAGGATAAATAACGTATATAGAATTTACCGCTATAATAATCGCAGAAATTATAAATCTTTTTTTACCTTTAAAACCTGATACAGAAAATAGAAGAGTAAAAAATAATATCATTTGTACTATTGAAGGTTTTGCTACTGAAACTACAAAAAATTTAGGATTTCCTAAAACTGTTGTCACCAATAAAATAAAATTAAGAATTATAGAAAGGACTGTTGAACACATTGTCGCGATATATTGAGATATGAAGGTTAAACCATAAAAAATAACACCAAGGTAAAGGATAGTGCCTATTAACGGCACAACTATTATATTTGTAACAAAAGATATTATCGATATTTTGCCAAAATAATACATACATACTGGTATTAAAACAATTTGTGCTGAAACTGTAACAGATAGTACTCCGCAGAAAAAACGCAATATTTTCCCTTTTACATTTCTGAAAAACCCAAGAATACGTTGATAAAAGCATACAATGCCTATTGTCGCGCCATATGACATTTGGAATGACGCGGTAAACAGCTGTTGTGGCTGAAATATAAGTATAACCAACGCTGACAGTGCGAGAGAATTATATATTAACGGCTCCCTGTCTAGAGACAAAGAAAAAAATATACATGAAAGCATTATTATAGATCTTGCGGCAGGAGGATTTGCGCCAGTTGCAATAACATAAAAAAGCACAAGAGGAATACTTAATAAAGAAGCCTTTTTTAAAGAAAGACCCGTAAGCTTTAAAACAAAAAGAACAATTGCACCTACAAACCCGACGTGCAGTCCGCTTACAACTAAAATATGCATTACACCTGAATCTGAGAAAGTATTTTTAACATCAGAAGTTAAAGAACAAAGAACTTTTATCGCCAATAATTAACGATTTTAAAACATCTGAACAAGGTCTTTTAAAGTAGACATTGATTTTTTTTATTATGTCCTGCTGAAACGCAAAAGCAAATTTATTGACAATATTGGGATGTGATTTTATATATTCAAAAGAAGATGCATTTAAAATGGTATATATTTCATCTCTTGCACGATATTTTTGATAATCAAACACAAGAGGGAAAGCTGATGAAAAAGGTTTTTTTAATTTCCCTACAATATTTATGATATCGCCATAAGACACTGAATATCCTGCAGGCAAATTTACAATAACTTTTTCATTTAAAACATTGCCGTTTACAATACTTGTTTTAAACATAAATTCTTTGCCGTTTCTTGTAAGCAGTGGAACAGATATTACTTTACCTTCAACTGATACAACCGTATTATTTTCCGCCAATTTATAAAGCAAGCTTCGCTTCTCGTAGGAAAAATACCCTAAAAAATCCAACAAAATTAATACAGAAGCATAAACAATAAAAATAGTTATGACGGGTCTTTTGTACAATATTTTTATTATAGAACTCATAAGTTATTTACCATTGTAAATATGTACCTTTGTTTACGTAAAAGTTAAGGTAATACACCATTATAATTTGGCAGAACATGCCTCTGAAAGCTTTTTTTGATTTTTGATTGTCGCAGGCAATACAAAATTGTGGTCTATGATTTACTTTGAGTCTAAAATCAACCGCCTCAAAAAACTTTTTTCATGCGTTTGCTGTTGTAGTAATTCCCCTTTTTTTGCAAAAAAGGGGAATTACTACAACAGACCAATACCCACTTTGCAAAAAATAGGAATTACTGCAGGGTGTTTTTTGCTTTTATTCCCCTTTCAATAAGTGGGGGGCGGGCGCAGCCTGACGAGTATGTTCTGCTTTTGGTTATGGCATTAAAAATTCTCCGATGTTTACCCGTGATAATTCCTGTCTTTTGTATTTTTGGCACGTTTTTGAAATTTTATATTGATAGATAAGGATTTTTGTGATCTTAACACCAAAAACAGAACAATGCCTTACGACACCTTTGCTGTATCAAACGCAAAGGCTTTTGAATCTAGATGAGGCTTACAGCGATGCCGCGTACGGTTTTATGTACGCAACGCTGTGTAACGAAGTATAAACTCAAATCCAAAGAACGCAAGTAATTTTGAACTTTTTGCAAATCAAGCCTTTGAGCGATGTTTGCTTTTTGATGGCAAATGAGCAAGAGTTTCGCAAAGCAAAAATTCAAAAGAAAGTTACAACGCACAAAGTATTTTGAATTTAGACAAGGCTCACAGCGACGTCGTGGGTTTTATGTA
>BNVV01000016.1 GCA_025998355.1 Endomicrobiia bacterium | reverse complement strand
TGCAGTTTTAAAATTATATACTTCAAGTCTTAAATTAAATTTCAAGTCCAAAGCGTTTTCTTTCTTCTACTTCCGTATCTGGTTAGATATTACTTTTAAGTCCTAAATCTTTTCAAAGTGTTTGTGCTCGTTTGTTTTTATGGTTGTTCTATTTCTACTTTATTTACGAACAGTTTGGAAAAAAGTCTAATAAATACCCCCCCTGACATGCTGCGCCTGCCACCTCTTTTAAAAAAAGGGGAATTATTGCAAAAGAACAATATCCCTTTGAGAATTACTAAATCCACCACAATACCCCAACCGTAAGATTGGGAGGAGTTAAGTTAGCCCTGCATCATTTTTCCCGAGAGGGGGAAATGGTAGAACGGGTTTTTAGAGAAACCCTATAGTGAGGTGACAAAAGTTTTTAGACAGACCCTACAATAGACCTCTTGCAAAATTACATACAAACTTCACAATTACAAATACCAACTACTAAATTTAAATCTAAAAAATCCAAAGCGCTTTCTTGTGTTTCTGTATCTATGCAAATATTATTTCAAATTTCTTGCAAAACGTTTACGCCTGTTTATTTTTATGGTTATCCTATTTTGCTCATGAACAGTCTGGAAAAAGTCTAACAAATACCCCGCAAAGCCCCGCCTGCCACCCCTTTTTTAGAAAAAGTGGAATTACTACAAAAGAAAGGCAAATGAGCAAAGACTTTGCAAAGCAAAAATTCGAAAGACAAACGCTGCTATTTTGCGGATGCTTTGCTTTTCTTGGCACCATACTTACTTCTACTCTGTTTACGACCATCAACCCCTGTCGTATCCAAAGTGCCTCTTACGATGTGATAACGAACGCCCGGCAAATCCTTTACACGACCACCGCGGATAAGAACAAGGGAATGTTCCTGGAGATTGTGCCCTACACCTGGGATATATGAAGAAACTTCATATCCTGACGTAAGTCTTACTCTTGCTACTTTTCTCAAAGCAGAGTTAGGTTTTTTAGGAGTTGTTGTATAAACTCTTGTGCAGACACCTCTTCTCTGTGGACAATTTTTAAGAGCTGGAGATTTTGTTTTTTTAACTACATCCTTTCTTCCATCTGCAATCAACTGATTAATCGTTGGCATTGTTTTTTTGTTTCCTTGAATAAAATTTTATTTATCATTTCCCAATTTCATTTCAGCAAGTCCCGTCCCTGCAGGTATTAAACGCCCTATAGAAACATTTTCTTTCAATCCTATCAAATGATCAATCTGCCCTGAAACAGCGGCTTCAGTTAAAATCCTGGTTGTTTCTTGGAAAGAAGCGGCAGAAATAAATGAATCTGAAGACAACGATGCTTTTGTTATACCCAAAAGAACAGGATGGGCTACAGGAACTTTCCCATGATTTATCTTAATAGCTTTGCTATCCTTTTCATATTTATGCTTTGAAACAATTTCGCCATTTAGGTACTTGCTGTCTCCTGAATCAACTATCCTTACACTAGACAGCATTTGTCTTACTATAATTTCAATATGTTTATCGTTTATCACTACACCCTGAAGTCTGTAAACCTGTTGAATTTCGTTAACAAGATACTCCTGAACTTCTTTTGGTCCTTTAACTTTAAGAATATCGTGAGGATTTACTGCGCCGTCAGAAATAGCTTCGCCTTCCTTAACTTCGTCACCTTCATAAACAACCAAATGACGTCCCACAGGGACAAGATAATTTTTCTGCATTTTTGTTTCAGAATTTTTAACTTCAACCCTTGTGCTACCTCTTGTTGTGGCCCCATCTAAATGCACAACACCATCAATCTCTGAAACAATAGCAGCGTTTTTAGGTCTTCTTCCTTCAAACAATTCAGCAACTCTAGGCAACCCACCTGTGATATCCTTTGACTTAGAAACTTCCTGAGGAATTTTTGCCAAAATATCACCAACTCTAATTTTATCATCATCATGGGCGACAAGAGTTGTGCCTACGGGAAGAGGATATTCCGCCATAATTTCGCCATCTTTTTCAATAGCAATTTTAGGATTCTTTTTGTCAGCATGACGTTCAACAATAATTCTTTCAATTTGTCCGGTTATTCTTGACTTCTCCCTCTGTAAAGTTAAACCATCTTTTACATCAATAAAATGTACTGTCCCTCCAAATTCCGAGATAATCGGTTTTGAATGAGGGTCCCATTCTGCAATTAATACATTTTTCTTTATTCCTTTTAAAGCATCGGCTTTAACTTCTATTTTCTGCCCGTCTTGAACTTTAATTACAGCACCATAAGGCACCTGATAAACCTGTTCGCGGTGTAGAGGATACTCCGTATATATAAGTTCCGCATTTCTGCTTAATACTATAATTTCACCATCTCTGTTTTTAACGGCTTTTAGGTTGTAGTATTCAATCGTGCCGCTGTTTTCAGCATAGATTTCTGAACGCTGAACAACGTGACTTGCGGCTCCGCCGATATGGAACGTTCTAAGAGTAAGCTGAGTACCTGGCTCGCCGATTGACTGAGCCGCGATAATACCCACGGCTTCACCTACCTCAACCTGTTTCCCAGTAGCAGGATTTACACCGTAACATTTTGTGCATACTCCGTGCCTAGACTCACATGTTAAAACACTTCTGATACCGATTTTATCGATACCAGCTCCAATAAGTTTCTGAGCTTTTTCAGCAGTGATAAGTTCCCCACGCTTTATTATAACTTCGTCGTGGACAACATCCACAACATTATCGAGAGCTATTCTACCAACAACGCGTTCATCTATTCCCTCAACTATCTCATCACCACTATGAAGCGTACCAATAAACACCCCATTTACAGTTCCACAATCTTCCTCTCTTACAACAGCATCATGAGCTACATCAACAAGTCTTCTTGTCAAATAACCTGCCTCTGATGTTTTCAAAGCTGTGTCCGCCAAACCTTTACGCCCTCCGTGAGTTGAAATAAAATATTCCAACACAGTAAGACCTTCCCTAAAGTTTGAAGTAATAGGAGTTTCAATAATTTCACCAATACCGCCGGTAAGTTTCTTCTGAGGTTTTGCCATAAGTCCGCGCATACCTGCAAGCTGTCTTACCTGTTGTCTTGAACTTCTGGCACCAGAATCTGCCATCATAAATATCGAGTTGAAACGATTTTTGCCACATTTGTAACTTTCTACTTCTTCTTTTCTCATTTCATCAAACATAATATCCGCAACTTCGTCAGTGACTTTTGTCCAAATATCGATGATTTTATTGTAACGTTCTGATTCTGTTATCAATCCAAGTCTTGCTTGTTTTTCAATTTCTTTAATTTTTAGTTTTGCTTCTTTTACCATCTTCTCTTTTTTAGGTGGAATTTTCATTTCGTCTACAGATATAGAAACCCCTGCAAGAGTTGCATATTTGTAACCCATTTTCTTTATTTCGTCTAAAAGAACTACAGTTCTATATTGACCAAGTTCTTTATAACATCTGTCGACAAGATTGCCAAGTTCTTTCTTTGTCATACTCTTATTTTGATACCCAAAAACATAAGAACCGTCATCGTTTTTAGGAAGCTGCTCGTTGAATATAACTCTTCCAACGGTAGTATAATTAATAATTTCTTTGTCGTCTTCAGATCTATAACTTTTCCACTTTGTGACATCTAATTGTTCATTTTCCTTTAGTTTTTCGTCTCTTATATTTGTGATACCCGCAACTTTAATTTTTGCCTGCAAATCCACTTTCTTAGATTGATAAGCGCTTATAACTTCGCTTACCGATGAAAAAATCTTACCTTCACCGGGAACGCCTATCTTCTCTTTTGTAAGATAGCAACTGCCTAAAACCATATCCTGCGAAGGAACAGCAATAGGTTTTCCTGAAGCAGGCGAGAGAATATTTCTTGTAGCTATCATCAACACTTTTGCTTCAAGTTGAGCTTCAAGAGACATAGGCAAATGAACTGCCATTTGGTCTCCATCAAAATCAGCATTAAAAGCCGCGCAGGTAAGAGGATGAAGCTGTATTGATTTTCCTTCGACCAAAACAGGTTCAAAGGCTTGAATGCCTAATCTATGCAACGTTGGAGCCCTGTTTAAAAGAACGGGGTGACTTCGTGTAACTTTTTCGAGTATATTCCAGACTTTCGCATCGTTTCTTTCAAGCATTTTTCTTGCTGATTTAAGTGTTGTGCTCTCCTGTTTTATTAGTTCTCTTATAATAAACGGCTTAAAAAGCTCCAAAGCCATTTCTTTTGGAAGCCCACACTGATTCAACTTTAAGTTAGGCCCTACAACGATAACGCTTCTTCCTGAATAGTCAACTCTTTTTCCAAGCAAATTCTGTCTGAAACGTCCCTGTTTACCTTTAAGAGTGTCGGATAAAGACTTAAGCGGTCTGTTGCCGGCTCCGGTTACAGGTCTTGTTCTTGAATCATTATCTATCAAAGCGTCAACTGCTTCTTGCAAAAGTCTCTTTTCATTATTTACCATAACCGCAGGAGCTTTCAACTGTTCAATATGACGCAACCTGTTATTTCTATTAATTATTCTTCTGTATAAATCATTTAAATCGGACGTGGCAAATCTTCCGCCGTCTAAAGCAACTAAAGGTCTTAGATCCGGGGGTATCACAGGAAGAGTAGTAAGAATCATCCACTCAGGTTTTATCTTAGAATCTAAAAATCCTTCGACAACTCTAAGCTTTCTTACAAGTCTTGCTCTTTCTGCTTCTGACTTTGTTTTTTTAATTTCAGCATAAATATTTTCTGCATCTTCTTTCAAATTAATTTCTGACAAAAGCTTTCTTATTGCGGCTGCACCGATATCAACTTTTAAAATATCGCCATATCCGTTTCTAATATTTTTTACATCGCTTTCTTCAAGCAACACAACGCTTTCAGGTTTTGAAAAATCCTTTATAAAAGGAATGTCATTTTTTGATACCTCGATTCTTAACTGTCCTTCATACTTTTTAAGAATCTCAGGATTTTTTCTCAGCTCATTGTAAATTTTGTCTTTTCCAATATCAAAAAACTCTACTCTAATTTTTTTATCAGGTTCTGTTATTGAAACCGATTTGTCTTTTTCAAAATTCTCAAAAAGAATCTTTTTTATTTCGCTGCGAGCTGCTGAATCTAAAGCACCGTAGTAATATACGGCATGAGGCTTAAAGTAAACTTTATAGTACGTGTCACCTTTTTCAATATTTGCAATTATTCTTCTTGCAGCTTCATCAGCAGACATCTCAGCTAAACTCACTTGACTTTTTACCAATGCTTTAAGTTGCTTGAAAGCCTTTGCGCTATCAGAATCAAGAATTATCTCTTCGGCAACAATACCGTCCAAAATACCCTTAAACTCTTCTCTGACTACAGGACTGTCGATTCCATACTTAAACAAATCAAAATCTTCTTCCTTTAAAAGTGTGCCTTTTTCAACAGTAGAAGAGATATTTGCGCGATCTTTCAAACTTTCGATTACAACGTATTTTGTATAATAAACAACCTTTTCCAAGTCGGAAATTTTCATATTCAAAAGAATCCCGATTCTTGAAGGAGGTTTTTTTAAAAACCACAAATGAGCTACAGGAACGGCAAGATTAATGTGCCCGAATCTTTCTCTTCTTACTTTAGATTCTGTTACTTCTACGCCGCATCTATCGCAAACAGTTCCTTTATGTTTTACATATTTATATTTCCCGCAATGGCATTCCCAATCTTTTGTAGGACCAAAAATTCTATCGCAGAACAAACCGTCTCTTTCCGGTTTAAACGTTCTATAGTTGATTGTCTCTGGCTTTTTAACTTCACCTTTAGACCAAGCTTGTATCTGTTCAGGGCTTGCAACGCCAACTCTAACAGCGTTAAAACCCTTAAAATTGGGGTTGCTGTCTACTTTTTTCTTTTGAGTTTGAAAGTTTATTTTAGCCATTATTTTTATTAACACCTTCCATTTTTTCTTGGTCATCCTGCTCTTCGTTTAGAAGTTCAACATTAAGGCCTAAAGCTCTAAGCTCATTTACTAAAACTTTAAACGATTCAGGAACGCCAGGTTCGGATATCGACTCGCCCCTGACAATTGAATCATACATCTTGACTCTTCCGTCAACATCGTCTGACTTTACTGTTAAAAATTCCTGCAACATATGAGCCGCTCCATAGCCTTCAATGGCCCACACTTCCATTTCTCCAAATCTCTGTCCTCCAAATTGGGCTTTTCCGCCCAAAGGTTGGCGAGTAATAAGCGAATAAGGTCCCGTGGATCTAGCGTGCATTTTATCTTCTACAAGATGGTTAAGCTTCATAACATACATGACGCCGATAGTTATTTTTTCCATAAACGGCTCGCCAGTTCTTCCATCATAGAGAGTAACTCTACAATCATTTGTAGGAAGACTTCCTGCAAATTTACTTAAAGACATTTCGAGTTCTTTGCCTTTTAATCCACGCGCAACCAACATTTTTTTCTTTTCGCTTAACAATTTTTCTTTTGCTTTTTCAACATAATCTTTTATCTGTTCTTCGTTTGCACTGTCAAAAACGGGCGTAATCATTTGTAATCCCAGCTCTTTTCCTGCCCAGCCCAACATAATCTCAAGAAGCTGACCTACATTCATACGAGAAGGAATTGACAGAGGAGAGAGAACGCAGTCAATAGGCGTTCCGTCAGGAAGTCTCGGCATATCCTCTACGGGAAGTATTCTTGCTACAATACCTTTATTGCCGTGTCTGCCTGCAAGCTTATCTCCAACCTGGACTTTGATCCTAGCCGCAATGTAAATTTTTACGCACTTATTTACAGAAACAGGCAAATCATCACCTTTCTTAAACTTCTCTTTTTCAGATTCATAATTATGCTTCAATATCTCTTCTTTTGATGCATAAAGAGACCTGATTTTTTCTATCTCAGATTTTTCAGCCGATACAATCTGATTTTTTTTATCTTTACGCAGTTTAGTTTTTGCAGCTTCATAAACTTCGCGCATTTCTTCTAATCTTTTGTTCTTCTCTTTTTCTGTAAGTTTTTCGAGCCTTATAAAAGTTCTCACGGCTATAACCCTACCGGATACTCCCGGCTGCACTCTAAGAGAAGCATCCTGAACATCTTCCGCTTTTTTACCAAACAACACTCTTAAGAGTCTTTCTTCAGGGGTTGTCTGCTGTTCGCCTTTAGGAGTTGTTTTTCCTACAAGAATATCGCCTCCTCGAACCATTGACCCAACTTTGACTATTCCGTCTTCATCAAGATTCAATAGATCTTCAGAGCCGACATTTGGTAGATCTTTTGTTATTTCTTCAGAACGACCTTTAGCTTCTCTGGCTTCAGTTTGGAATTCTCTTATATGGACTGAAGTAAATTTATCATCTTGTATTAATTTTTCTGACAATAACATTGCATCTTCGAAGTTATATCCGTCCCAGGTCATGTACGCTACAAGAAGGTTTTGTCCTAAAGCAAGCTGTCCGTGGCTTGTTGCCGGACCATCCGCTATTATCTGACCTTTTTCAACACTCTCTCCTAAAACCACCAAAGGTTTCTGATCGATACATGTATCCTGGTTAGAGCGCTCATATTTTCTTAAATTATATACTTCTATTTCATTTGACTTTGAATAAATCATTATTTCATTAGAAGAAACAGAAACCACCTCGCCATCTGATTCTGCAACCATGACTACACCGGAATCTCTCGCTACTTTTTCCTCGATACCAGTTGCAACCAGAGGAGGCTCCGCTACCAACAAAGGAACTCCTTGACGTTGCATATTACAGCCCATCAAAGCGCGATTAGCGTCGTCATGTTCCAAAAAGGGAATCAACGCGGCTGAAATAGATATCACTTGCATTGGAGAAATATCCATATAATCAACCTTGGCGGGAGGCTGAAACAAAAAATCATCCCACTTACGTCCCTGAACTGAGTCAGAGATAATATTTCCTTTACTATCCAAAGGAGTATTTGCTTGCGCTACAAAAAATTCATCTTCTTTATCTGCGGTTAAATATTCAATTTCATCTGTTGCTCTGCCGTTTTCTACTTTTTTATACGGAGTTTCCACTAAACCGTAGGGATTTACTCTTGCAAAAGTAGCGAGAGATGTTATCAAGCCTATGTTTGGACCTTCCGGAGTTTCAATAGGACAAATTCTGCCGTAGTGGGTATGATGAACATCTCTAACTTCAAAACCTGCTCTTTTTCTGTTCAACCCGCCAGGTCCTAGAGCCGATAATCTTCTCTTGTGAGTAAGTTCGGCCAAAGGATTTATCTGATCCATAAATTGAGAAAGCTGCGAAGTTCCAAAAAACTTTCTTATTTGTAATACAAACTGGGTAATATTTGTAAGAGATCTCGGTGTAACATTATCTTTATCCTGATTGTTCATATGTTCTTTTACAAATCTTGCCATTTGAACAAGCCCGATCCTAATCTGATTTTCCAATAATTCTCCGACAGATCTTACACGCCTGTTTCCCAGATGATCAATATCATCCAAACCTATTTTTATAGTTTCGCCTTCTTCGGTAAACTCATGATCGCCATTATAAAGCATTAATAAATACTTAAGAGTAACTACCACGTCTTCTTTTGTTAAAGTTCTCTTGGTATCTGAAGGAACAGGCAGATTAAAATTCTTCTCGTAATATTTAAAGACAGGATGTAACTTCTTAAATATTTTATATCTTCCGATAGTTGTCAAATCGTATCTTCTTACAGATTTGAGAAGAAGTTCTTCCAAAAATACCTGCGCTCTTTCCTGCACAATAAATTCTTGGGTTTTTAGAACTTTATATATATAGTTAACGGCTTCTTTTTGAGTCTTTATAGTATCTTTTTTTAATGTCAAAAAAATAGAAGTATCTTTTAGAACAGATACAGTAGTAACACCCTTTGCTTGAAGTTTTTTTACTAAATCTTCTTTTAATTCTTCCCAGGAATCAGCAATAATTTCACCAGTATTTTTATCATAGACATCTTCTGCAAGATACTCTGTATGAGATGCTGAAATATCATCTAGCAACACCTCCTTAACTTCTTTAAAAAGATTTAAAATTTCTTCATCATTTTCAAAACCCAACGCGCGCAAAAAAGTTGTCACGAATATTTTTCTTTTGCGATTAATTCTTGCATACACAATATCGTTTTGGTCAAACTCAAATTCAACCCATGCCCCTCTGTAAGGAATCACTCTTGCAAAGTATAAAGGTCTACCTGAAATGGTAACTCCTTTTTCTTCATCTTCTTCAAAAATTATTCCGGGAGAACGATGAATCTGGCTCACGATAACGCGTTCAGCTCCATTCACAATAAACGTAGCTGTATCAGTCATCATAGGAATATCACCAAAATACACTTCCTGTTCAGAAAGTTCTTTTTCTTTACCGTCTTCCCTCTTATGTATAAGTCTCAATTTGACTTTTAAAGGAAGAGCGTAGGTAGCATCTCTGGCAATGGACTCTTCAATAGAATATTTTGGCTTATCAAAAGAATAAGAAACATATTCCAAAATCAAACTCTCGTCAGAATTTGTTAGAGGAAATATATCTCTAAAAGCGCCTTCTAATCCCTGAAACTTTCTTTTTTCGGGATCAACATCCCGTTGTAAAAACTCGGCAAAAGAATCTTTTTGCATCTTCAAAAGAAGCGGCGGATCTATAGGAGACCCAATTTTCCCAAAGTTAACTTTGTCCATTATATTTAACCTGTACCTGCCCTTTATTTTATATACAAAGTGAGCACTTAATTATACACAATAAATATTATTTGTCAACTATCACCACTAAATGCCCGCGACAAACGCATGAAAAAAATTTCTCGGACTACATTGATTTTAAACTTAAGCAAACTCTATGAATTACTATTTAGCCATATCGACAACAGTAAAAAATCAAAAAAACTTTCATGCGTTTATCACGACCGAATATGAATTTAAAGCGCCAATACAACAGCGAAACTAAAGACCTTGTAAGGCGCAAAATAATTTAGGCATTTTATTGGTCTATCGCTTCAAGTTGACATTTCTATATTTGCAAGTGCCTGTAGATATGTTATCAAAACTAGTTTTCTTAAAACGGCAAACCACATATTATTGGCTATTAATTTCATCTTTCCTTAAACATGCAGTCTTTTAAATGCAAACTCTTTTTATAGCATTGAACGTCTTATGTTTTACCTATTGTTTCCAAAATTACATCTGATTTTGCGGTCCATTGAACTTGGAACTACGCCCAAGCTAGCTACGCGCCTATTTCATATGAATGTGCGATTTTTCAGATCTACTTAAGTTCAACAGTCGCGCCTGCTTCTGTAAGCTTTTTCTTAATTTCTTCGGCTTCGGCTGCTGCAACGTTTTCTTTTACCGTTTTAGGAGCTGTGTCTACTAAATCTTTTGCTTCTTTAAGCCCAAGACCAGTAACTTCTCTTACAACCTTAATAACATTGATTTTGCTTGCGCCAACTGCTGCAAGAACAACATTGAACTCTGTCTTTTCTTCAACTATTGCTGCTCCGCCTGCCGCTGGAGCTGCTGCTGCAACTGCCACAGGAGCTGCTGCTGACACACCAAATTTTTCTTCTAGCGCTTTTACAAGCTCTGAAAGTTCGATAACCGACAATGAAGAAATTGCTTCAATTAACTGGTCCTTTGATAATCCTGCCATTTTACTATCCTCCCATTATTAACTTCTTTTTTATTATAGCTTACGCTATCTGTAGTCAAATCACTTGAAATTGCACCATCTCGCAGCTTAAGGGACGAGTATGCTCCTTCATATATATACCTTCTTTATTCTTTACGGTACAACTTCAAGCGATTTGACTACAGAGTATGTTCACACAAAAACCTAGTCGCCATCCAAGAAATCGGAGATCCATTTTGTCTAATACTTAACGTAGATTTTCGTTTTCATGAGAATGACAGCTTGGCCCACGACAAACACATAAAAGATACATGTTTTCATCAGTTGTCATCGCCAGTTGTTCCCTCGCCACTTGCGAGAGAGGACAGGGCGAGGGTATTGTTCTAGTTTTGGTTATGGCATTAAAAATTCTCTGATGTTTACCCGTGATAATTTCTGTCTTTTGTATTTTTGGCACGTTTTTGAAATTTTATACTGCTAAATAAGGATCTTTGTGATCTTAGAACCAAAACCAGAACAACGCCCATGGTAATTGATGGGCTATCCCTCGTCGCAAAATGCTTTTCGTGCGGTTTGGTCCGTAACAGCTTGACTAAGACTCAATCGTAGACTCCTCACAGCTTGTCATCTCCGAATGTCTTAATCGGGGATTCAATGTAAATGAACAAGGTCTTTGCGACACAACAACTTAAAAGACGAGTACTATGCTGCTTGTTTTTTTGAGATTGCGCTTAATACCGTCACCAAACCTCTGATATTTGCCACTAACACATTTACAAAACCAACTATTGGAGCATTCATGCTAGCCAACATTTTTGCAAGTAAAACTTCCCTTGAGGGAAGGGCTGACAGCTGTTCAATAACTGCGGCATCCACAAATTTACCTTCTAAGAATCCCACTCTTACTTTTAACTTAACATGTGTTTTGGCAAAATCTACAACAACTTTTGCCGGAGATACTATATCTCCATTCTCAATAACAAGAGCTGTAGGTCCCGAAAAATTTTCACCTACCTCAATACCTGCTTCTTTAAGAGCTATCTCACTTAAAGTATTCTTAACAATGGTATACTCGCTGCCCAACAAGTGAAGTTTAGAGCGAAGCTCTGAAATTTCCTCAACTGTGAGACCATGATATTCTGTTAATATCAACCCCTTCATAACTTTAAATTTTCCAGCTAAACTCTTCACAGCTTCTTGATTTTTTACATTTGGCATTTTTTTACTCCTAACTTGATTTCAAATAATCAACCCATTAAAAAGACACTCCCAATTTAACGCCTAATTCTTGTGTATAATTCTTAGGTTCACAAAAAACCAGCGGCACCCGTCCATAATTGCCAATTTCTACATAGCGTACAACTGAATTAAATTTAGGTATATTCCAATACCTAAAAAGGACCCGCAAAAAACTCAACATTTTCAAACTTTTTAGAAACTTTGCCGGACAATCTTAGACCGTAGCCATTATTCTGTATATTTCGCAAAGATATAACAGGAGTAGTTATCGGTATTGTTGATATCTGTAGTCCAAGGAACATCCAATCAACTTCACCACAGATATCAAATGACAACCCATTCTTACACTGATGCTTAAGTGCCATACCAGCTGGGCTGAACTTGTTACAGACATTTCGTCGTAAAAAATAACATCAAGTACTAAAAACAAAGGCGTAACGCAGCGGCGATTTATTTTTTAGTTTTTAGAAAGACACAATCGCTCATCAAACTCCTTTCCACAGTCAAATCGCTTGAAGCTGCACCATAAAGAACAAGAAGATACATGAAGGGAGCATACCTATCCCTTAAGCCGCGAGATAGTGCAATTTCAAGTGACTTGGCCACATAAACAAAAAACTCCTCGAGAGAGAAGTTTTAGATCTCAAATAACAAGCCCTTCGTCTCGGTAAGAAAAGAACTATCGTTCTTCTTTAATATCCATCATGGCCAAACTAACCCTATTGCCGACAAAGCATCTCAATATAAAGTTAATCGACTATAGACATCTTACTGTCTTTAACAACATAGAGTTAATAACAACTTTCCAAAAAATGAGATATAATCCGGCAGCGACCTACTCTTCCGGGACCCTGCGGTCCAAGTACCATCGGTCCTGATGGGCTTAACTTCCGAGTTCGGAATGGGATCGGGTGTGACACCATCGGAATAACCACCGGAAACAATTTCAATTCTAAAGAACAGCATTGAAAACTTAAATAGTGTAGGTAAATCTGCGTTTTTACAACATGTACCATAAAGATTAGAAAATGCGACCAAGCCAAACGGGCAATTAGTATTGGTTAGCTACACGCATTACTGCGCTTCCACTCCCAACCTATCAAACTTGTAGTCTACAAGCGCCCTTCAGGGAAACCTTATCTTGAGGTGAGTTTCACACTTATATGCTTTCAGTGTTTATCTCGTCCATACTTGGCTACTCGGCAATGCTCCTGGCGGAACAACCGAAACACCAGAGGTATGTTCATTCCGGTCCTCTCGTACTAGGAACGAGTCCTCTCAAGTTTCCTGCGCCCACGGTAGATAGAGACCGTACTGTCTCACGACGTACTGAACCCAGCTCACGTACCCCTTTAATTGGCGAACAGCCAAACCCTTGGGACCTACTCCAGCCCCAGGATGGGATGAGCCGACATCGAGGTGCCAAACTTTCTCGTCGATATGGACTCTTGGAGAAAATAAGCCTGTTATCCCCGGGGTAGCTTTTATCCGTTGAGCGACGGCAATTCCACACTGAACCGCCGGATCACTAGTTCCTGCTTTCGCATCTGCTCGACGTGTATGTCTCGCAGTTAAGCACCCTTCTGCACTTGCGCTCTATAGACCATTTCTATTGGTCCTGAGGGTACCTTTGAACGCCTCCGTTACTATTTAGGAGGCAACCGCCCCAGTTAAACTGCCCACCTAACCATGTCCTCCCTGTTGATTCAAACATAGGAGTTAGAACCACAGAATTAAAAGGGTGGTATTTCACATTTCCCCTCCACACAATCCAAAAACCATGTTTCAAAGGGTCCCACCTATGCTACGCATTTACTTCCATAATTCAAGGCTAGGATACAGTAAAGCTCCACGGGGTCTTTTCGTCTAGCCGCAGGCAACCCGCGTCTTCACGGGTACCACAATTTCGCCGAGTCTTTCGTTGAGACAGTGCCCTCTTTGTTACGCCATTCGTGCAGGTCGGAACTTACCCGACAAGGAATTTCGCTACCTTAGGACCGTTATAGTTACGGCCGCCGTTTACTGGGGCTTAAGTTCAGAGCTTCGCTTGCGCTAACCCCTCCCCTTGACCTTCCAGCACCGGGCAGGCGTCAGACCCTATACATCATCTTGTGATTTCAGCAGAGTCCTGTGTTTTTGTTAAACAGTCACGAGGGCCATTTCACTGCGACCTATGTTGCCATAGGCACCCCTTATCCCGAAGTTACGGGGCCAATATGCCGAGTTCCTAAACGAAAGTTATCTCGCGCGCCTTAGGTTTTTCACCCCACCTACGTGTGTCCGTTTGCGGTACGTTTACCTCTAGCACAGGTGCCTGGGTTTTTCTTGGCTCCCCATACAGTCAGTTCCCCGAGTTACCTCAGGTCCTCCCCCTTACGGGGCAACATCCACTTCCAATCGGATGATGACCTACTGAAAAGCGTAGCCAAACACATTATACGCACTAAAGATAGTTCCGGAATATTAACCGGATACCCATCGCCTACGTCTTTCGACCTCGGCTTAGGATCGACTGACCCTGAGCAGACGAACTTTACTCAAGGAAACCTTAGGTTTTCGGCGGAGAAGATTTTCACTTCTCTTATCGCTACTTATTCCGACATCCTCACTTCCTGCAGCTCCAGCACTCCTTACGGTATGCCTTCAGCGCGACAGGAACGCTCCTCTACCACTCCATATTGCTACAGAATCCATAATTTCGGTAATATGCTTGAGCCCCGGGTGTTTTCGGCGCAGAATCACTTGACTAGTGAGCTGTTACGCACTCTTTAAAGGATGGCTGCTTCTAAGCCAACCTCCTAGCTGTCTAAGAAATTCCACATCCTTTACCACTTAGCATATATTTTGGGACCTTAATTGATGGTCTGGGCTGTTTCCCTTTTGCACGTGAAGCTTATCCCACACGTACTGACTCCGGAGAAATACGTCAGAGAATTCGGAGTTTGGTTAGCATCGCAAGATGGGTTACACCCGCTAAACTATCCAGTGCTCTACCTCTCTGATTTAACGCTCCAGGCTAGCCCAAAAGCTATTTCGAGGAGAACCAGCTATCACCAAGTTAGATTGGCCTTTCACCCCTATACCCAGCTCATGCAAGACCTTTTCAACGGTCGACGCTTCGAGCCTCCTTCCCCGGTTAAGAGGAATTCACTCTGTCCAGGCATAGATCACTTGGCTTCGGGTCTAATAATAGGTACTAATCGCCCTTTCAGACTTGCTTTCGCTACGGCTGCTTAATATGCGTTAACATAATAATTAACCTCGCACCTACCAATAACTCGCCGGATCATTCTTCAACAGGCACGCTCTCAGCCATTCCAGTCACTTGCGTTTCCGGCATAAGCCTCGAGCTGCTTGTATGCATACAGTTTCAGGTTCTATTTCACTCCGCTCCCGCGGTTCTTTTCGCCTTTCCCTCACGGTACTGGTTCACTATCGGTCTAAGACTTGTATTTAGCCTTGGAGGGTGGTCCCCCCAGATTCCCACCGGATTTCACGTGTCCGATGGTACTTAGGATACCGCTTCGAGTCAAAAAGTTTTCACCTACAGGACTTTCACCCTCTATGGTCGGATTTTCCAAACCGTTCGATTAACTCTTTGATTGATAACTCTACTTATGCGGTCCTGCAACCCCGTTGTGTAAACACAATGGTTTAGGCTTCACCGATTTCGCTCGCCACTACTTTCGGTATACTCGGTTGATTTCTTTTCCTCCAGGTACTGAGATGTTTCACTTCCCTGGGTTGCCTTCCTTTCGGATACTGTAGATTACTCTGCAGTGGGTTACCCCATTCGGAAATCGCCGGATCAAAGGTTGTTTGCACCTCCCCGACGCTTAACGCAGCTTACCACGTCCTTCTTCGACAGTCTTAGCCAAGGCATCCACTATATGCACTTAGTAGCTTGGTCACATTATCTAATCCCACTTCTTTCGAAATGTCAAATATGACTTTACTTAATTGTACAACATTGTTTCAAAAATTAATTTGAAGACGCTTGATTTACCTTACAACTATTAAGTTTTCAATGAACAAACAGCTTTATATAATTACCAGATGCAAAAAACATCTGAAATAATCGCTTGTGGAGATAGACGGGTTTGAACCGACGACCTCCTGCTTGCAGAGCAGGCGCTCTCCCAGCTGAGCTATATCCCCAATTTCACCAACAACCATCTCTATAAAAGCAGACTGCTAAACTGTTGATGGGCCTATGTGGAGTCGCACCACAGACCTCACCCTTATCAGGGGTGCGCTCTGACTAACTGAGCTATAGGCCCGCTTAAACAACTACTCACTCACGCCCTTGCAAGATACAGTCTCCGCCTTCAGCGCAAAAACAAAAATAACTAAATAACACACGGACAAACACCCCGCAAAATCGAACAAACTCAAATGTTGCAAATCAAGAACCGACCATTAACATCCCGTTTTTAAACGAACCAAACGTATGTTTACTCCTTAAAAAGGAGGTGATCCAGCCGCACGTTCTCGTACGGCTACCTTGTTACGACTTCACCCCAATCACCAACCATAACTTAGGCGCCTGCCTCCTTGCGGTTAGCTCAACGACTTCTGTTACAACTGACTTTCGTGGTGTGACGGGCGGTGTGTACAAGGCCCGGGAACGTATTCACCGCAGCCTGCTGATCTGCGATTACTAGCGATTCCTACTTCATGTGGGCGAATTGCAGCCCACAATCCGAACTGAGACCGGCTTTTAGGGATTCGCTCCACCTTGCGATATCGCTGCCCTCTGTACCGGCCATTGTAGTACGTGTGTAGCCCTGGACATAAAGGCCATGATGACTTGACTTCGTCCCCACCTTCCTCCATTTTATCAATGGCAGTTTCCTCAGAGACCCTGTATCGCTACAGGTAACATGGGATAAGGGTTGCGCTCGTTGCGGGACTTAACCCAACATCTCACGACACGAGCTGACGACAGCCATGCAGCACCTCTGCTAACTCCCTTGCGGGTCATCACCGTTTCCGGCTTTTACCATTAGCAGTTCAAGCCCAGGTAAGGTTCTTCGCGTTGCGTCGAATTAAACCACATACTCCACCGCTTGTGCGGGCCCCCGTCAATTCCTTTGAGTTTCAACCTTGCGGTCGTACTCCCCAGGCGGTTCACTTAATGCGTTAGCGTCGACGCGGAAGGGGTCGATACCTCCCACATCTAGTGAACATCGTTTACAGCTAGGACTACCAGGGTATCTAATCCTGTTTGCTACCCTAGCTTTCGTACATTAGCGTCAGTATTGGGCCAGGAGACTGCTTTCGCCATCGGTGTTCCTCCTGATATCTACGCATTCCACCGCTACACCAGGAATTCCGTCTCCCCCTCCCACACTCAAGCCAAACAGTATCCTTAGACCTTTCCCGGTTAAGCCGAGAAATTTCACTAAAGACTTATATGACCGCCTACATACGCTTTACGCCTAGTAATTCCGAGTAACGCTCGCCACCTACGTATTACCGCGGCTGCTGGCACGTAGTTAGCCGTGGCTTTTTCTGAGGGTACCGTCATTTTTTTCTTCCCCTCTAAAAGGAGTTTACAACCCTAAGGCCTTCATCCTCCACGCGGCGTCGCTGGATCAGGGTTTCCCCCATTGTCCAAAATTCCCCACTGCTGCCTCCCGTAGGAGTCTGGACCGTGTCTCAGTTCCAGTGTGTCCGTTCACCCTTTCAGGCCGGATACCCGTCATAGCCTTGGTAGGCCATTACCCAACCAACTAGCTGATAGGCCGCAGGACCATCTCAAAACGCATTGCTGCTTTGACCTCTGTTTGATGCCAAACCGTGGTTTTATGCGGTATTGACTCCGATTTCTCGGAGATATTCCCCATTTTGAGGAAGGTTCCCTACGTGTTACTCACCCGTTTGCCGCTAGACCCTACAATACTCCGTAAAATCTCGCGCGACTTGCATGTGTCAGGCACGCCGCCAGCGTTCACTCTGAGCCAGGATCAAACTCTCCATAAATAATCTATAGAGATTTGTTAATAAGCTCTTAATTACTGATATCATTTTACTTAAATTAAATAAAAGTCTTTCGACTATTTATTCGAATTGATTTTTACAAATGACCCTTGAATTACATGATTGCCTCTTTTGCGAGGCGCTTGTCTGCGTGTTATTTAGTTTTCAAAGAACATCAAAACAGAAAGAACCTTCAACTTTGCTTTCCATTTCTTCCACTTTCAGTTAAAGTGTTCTTTTCGCATCCCTACAACCCTCTAGCTATATTTTAAACTTTCAGATTGTACCACTTTACACCCTGTCGCGTTAAAACAAAAGAACTTCGCCTCAAAAACAACCTACCTATTAAATCAAAATTTTAAAAACTTGTCAAACTCTCACTTTTTGCAGTCCCAAACTTGGCAGTCTTTCTTAAATTTCGAAGACTTGGTAAGTATACAAAATTTCTATTCTTTTGTCAAGTTTCTGTAGAATCTCATATGACATAGCATACTTGGACTTTTGTCAAACAAAGACAAACGGATTAAAACAACGACGAGCTTCTAATAAACGACATATTTTCATATATGTAAAAAACCATCTTTTTGCAGCTCGCTGTATTTTTGCTACAAACCTAATTTCAAACGACAAAAACAGTCCAATATGTGTTTTTAGATTTTACAGAAAATCTCACAGGACAAACGCATGAAAGAAATTTCTTGGGCTACTATTGACTTTAAACTTGAGCAAATCCCATGGACTGTTATTTAGCTCTATCAACGACACTTAAAAATCAAAAAGGCTTTCGTATGTTTGTCATTAAAACCGATTTAAAGAATCTCGTTCTTGCCATCATATTTAAACTGTCTGATATATGGTGGGCAGTGCAGGACTTGAACCTGCGACCTCTTCCTTGTAAGGGAAATGCTCTTCCGGCTGAGCTAACTGCCCGAAACAAAACTCGCAACACGATACTGGCAAGGTACCAAATTTATCGGAACAATGTCAATTTTTATAAAATCTCACAGGACAAACGCATGAAAAAAGTTTCTTGAGACGACTGATTTTAGACTCAAAGCAAATTTCATAAACTGCAATTAGTATTGTCTGCAACAATCAAAAATCAAAAAAAGCTTTCATGCGTTTGTCGTGCTTAATGGTCCGTTTGCCTAAAGGAACTAGTTTTGATAACATACCGGGCATTATAAGCTAGCTTAAAGAAAATACCTAACCTAAATTATTTTGGCGCCTAAGAAAGTCTTTAATTCTACTGTTGCCTAACTGCTTGAACTTGCCTTTTGACACGTTTTTACAATAAGTAAAGTTTTATGAAAAAACTTAACAATTCTGTCGGAAAGGGAGAGGGCATGCTAGAGATAAATCCTTCCAATGGTTATCTTTCAAAGTGAAATTTTTAAAAAATATTTTTATACTTTTACTAATACCGGCAGTTTGCGCCATGGGATATACTTTTGTTAGAAATCTACTGTGCTTTACAGCTTTTGCCAATCGATACATTTCTTTTTGGATAGGAATTTTGAGCTATATCGTATTTCAAGTCGTTTTTTATAAACCTATGAGAACGTATGTGTTCGGTCATGAACTTTCTCATGCTATAGCTGGAGTTTTGAGCGGCGCAAAAATTAAAAAGTTTAATGTCGGTAAAAAATCTGGAGGCGTGGTTTTAACTAAAAGCAACATATGGATTACTCTTACGCCTTATTTTTTTCCGATATATACGATTGCAATAGTAATAATTTACATTTGTCTTGGTTGGATTACAAATGTAAAACTGTTTTACGAATACTTTCTTTTCTTTGTAGGGTTTTCAATAGCTTTTCATATTGCTCTTACAATATATATTCTTTCCATAGATCAGCCCGATTTAAAGGTTTATGGCAAATTTTTTTCTTACGTTGTGATTCTTGCAGTAAATATCGTAGTATTTAC
>BNVV01000015.1 GCA_025998355.1 Endomicrobiia bacterium | reverse complement strand
TGCATACGGACTATACGAGAAATTCTTTCTTTTGTATTTTTAGCTGGATTGTAAACGTATGAACCGCTTTCCAAGGTTCCTGAATACACCCTAAAATATGTAAGTTTTCCGATGTAAGGATCCGCCTGAATTTTAAATGCAAGAGCGCTAAAAGGAGCTTTATCGTCAACCTCTCTGCTGTCTGGTTCCTCTGTTTTAGGATTTATCCCTTTGAACGCTTTTCTATCTAAAGGAGACGGTAAATAATCGCAAACCGCGTCAAGCATAGGCTGCACACCTTTGTTTTTAAATGCCGTTCCGCAAAGAACCGGTATTAACTTTATTTGAAGAGTTGCATTCCTGATTGCCTGTTTTATCTGAGATGGGCTAGACTCTTTCCCTTCCATAAAATTATTCATAACATCATCACTGTAATCTGCAAGAAGTTCTATCATCTCAGCACGCGTATGACGAGCTTTCTCTTCTAACTCTGCAGGAATATCCGTTATGTCAAATTTTGCGCCAAGTTCTTCGCCTGACCAAATATGAGCTTTCATTTCCACTAAATCAACAACGCCTTGAAAACTTGATTCTGCTCCAATAGGAATTTGAATAGGAAGAGGAACTGCGCCAAGCTTTTCTCTTATATCCTTTACAACCATAAAGAAATCTGCTCCTACCTTGTCCATTTTATTTGAGAAAACAATTCTTGGAACACCGTATTTATCAGCCTGTCTCCAAACAGTTTCAGATTGAGGTTCAACACCATTGCCTGAATCAAATACTACGACTGCTCCGTCCAAAACTCTCAACGATCTTTCAACTTCTGCTGTAAAATCAACGTGTCCTGGTGTATCGATAATATTAAACTGCATATCCTGCCATTGGCAGTACGTTGCGGCTGAAGTAATTGTGATACCTCTTTCTCTTTCTTGTTCCATCCAATCCATAGTTGCAGCGCCTTCATGAACTTCACCAATTTTGTGAGTTCTTCCAGTATAGTACAGAATTCTTTCTGTAGTTGTTGTTTTGCCGGCATCGATGTGAGCCGCAATTCCAAAATTTCTAACTTTACTTAAAGGATATTCTCTAGCCATTTTGTTCCTTTTTATTTTATTGAAAATTTATACCTAAAACTTATTTTATCCTAGCTCCTCAACTGTACAAATCGCATATTAGTACCGCTTTGTTTTTGTTTTCACAATTTTTTACGCCCGTTTTTTTGCTACGTATCCCTTCCCCAATTGGACTGTACATAGTCACGCCCGTAAAAACTGGGCATTCAAGTTAGATGTTAAACAAATAAACATAGCCAGTATAAACCTCTGTGCGTTAGAGAACGAGGTGCCTTGAACTTTTTGCTAAGCAAAAATTCAAAAAACAAAGCTCAACGCTCAAAGAATTTTGAGTTTAGACGAGGCTTGCAGCGACGCCGCGTAAGTCATTATGTACGCAAGTCACTGTGTAACGAAGTATAAACTCGGAAAGACAAAGCACTACTTTCAATGGCAAATGAACGATGGCTTTTCAAAAGACAAGTTCTAGCTACTACCAGCGGTAGTGGGCAAAAGCCTTATTCGCCTCTGCCATTCTATGCGTATCTTCTCTCTTCTTCATTGCAGTTCCTTCTTTTTTGCTACCGTCAATAAGTTCTTGCGCAAGCTTTTCGCACATAGGCTTTCCTGTTTTTTTTCTCGCGCTTTCTATAAGCCAGTTGATAGCAAGAGTAACAGAACGAGCAGCAGGAACTTCCATAGGTACCTGATATGTTGCCCCACCAACTCGACGAGGTCTTACTTCCAGAAGCGGTCTTATATTATCTAAAGCCTTGTTAAAAACTCCAACCGGATCTTCGCCAGTTCTTTCTTTCATTATGTCAAAAGAATCATAAATAATTGACTCCGCTGTACTTTTTTTGCCTTCAAAATTGAGTTTACTTATGAATCTGGCTATAATCACCGAACCATATCTTGAATCTGGTTTGGGCAAGGCTCTCTTCTCTTTTGGCTTTAATGCTTTGCGCGGCATTGGTTTATACCTCTTTGTAAATAAATTATACGCATTTCTTTTGTTTATCTCTCTGCTTGCCCTTCCTTAAGTCTTAAAGGATGCAAACACGTCTGCTTTGTTGTTTAAATTTGCTCTCAAATGCCCTTTGAGTTGTGGGTTTCTTAAGCAACTTTTCGAACATTGTCCAATCTGCATACTTGTTTAATCTTTCTAGCAGATCCTATATTTTGCTTACTTCAATTAATTTATCACTCTCTTTAAAAAAACGTCCTTTGCTTTCATTTTTCGTACGCCAAATAAAGGTTTATCTTTATCTTCCAAAGAAATTATATCTTTTTTTTATCAAAAAAGATACCTCTTGTAGAATCTCACCACGACAAACGTATAAAAAAAGTTTCTTGGGACGAAGGATTTTAAACTTAAGCAAATTCCATAGACTATTATTTAGCACCACCAACGACGACGCTCAAGAATCAAAGAAGCTTTCATACGTTTGTCGTGAGAATTTCATAACATATCGGACTCTTGTCAAACAAAAACACGAAAACCAGGTTGTTTGTATGTATTTTGTTTAAGTCCTCCTAAATCTGTATCTACCATGCATCTTATTGTCTTTCTTATTGTCTTTCTTTGCACAAATACATGCCCATTGAAATAAACTAAAATCGTGCTCCTTACCATATTAATCGCTGTGCATACTATTTGCTCGCCTTTAATTTAACTACTACCAACGGTTATTGTATGTCTCTTTTTCTTCTTGCTTTGCCACTTTCGCTGTTTTTTTTAGGTCTTTGTATCAATCCTAGTATAATCACTGCTACTTCTTACCTTCCTTTAATAATACCTATTCCCATCTACATATTCCCCGTTCCTTATTGATACTTCTTATACATACCCTATGTCTATATCCACAACTTTTGCTGATATTGTAACTGTCTTGCGATAATATGCACGAACACCCTATGTCTATATCCACAACTTTTGCTGACATTGCAACTGCCTTGCGACAATAGTTCGGGTATTGCCTGAAGTATTCAAACATCATCTTTACTATCTTTGCTATACTCAATTTTCTCTTTGCTCACCTACTTCCCCCCCCTATCTTTTCTTACTCCTTGCTATCCCTTACTGTTTTGTCAAACGTCCCTTTCTTTACTCCCATTAATATTAAACCCATTCCATCTGACCCGCCTGCTTTCTTTTTTATTTCATAGTACTTCTATTGTACTTTTGTGTGTTAATTATGCAAGAGGCCTGGTGTTTCTTTTCTCAAAAATAAATGCAATATATAAGGTACTCTAACTATCTATCTACAGGAATTTGCTGTTTGTATTCTGCAAAAGAAAGGTTTTCTTCAATTTCATGTATATTTTTTATTAAAAAAGTGGCATTTTTGTCTTTGTGCGATAAATACAATTCTTTTAATATATCGTCTAAATCAACCCCTAAATAATACAACCTCTCAAATAAAGATGGGTGGCTGTCCATTGGATGCGATATTGTGCTAGTTTCTAAAATCTTCTTTATATCTTCCATCTTTACATCAGAGTTATCAATTATATGATTAAATAAATCATCCTTATTTATAATATATTGGTTATTTGAAATTGCACTAACACTCTCTTTTTCTACCATATTCCAAAAATTTAAAAAGAAACTAAGTTTAACCAATGCACAAGCCATGGTTTTGTTAGATGTCAATTTACCAGCATTTAAATCAGCTATCTTTTCTCTCTTTTTGCTAAATTTAGCTTCTGATAATTGAAATAGATTCATGAAGCTAACTAGAAGAAACCGAACTGGCTTAATAGCAACATTCAAAACATTCTCAGCTTTTCTCCATGTTGGGTAAAAATGAAACGTGTAAAAAGTATCGCCCCCTTTGAAATGCGAAAGTTCATGAACTATAATAGCCTCTAACTCTTCTTGAGTAAATCTATACAAACACGATAAAGATATAAATAATGTTTTACCCTTTAATTCACCGGATAGATATGTTATACCAGATTGCGAAACATAATAATTATCACCCAAACCTAACATTACATTATCAGGCATTTTCGTTCCGACAGAATTTGCTATTTTTTCTACAAATTCCCATAGTTCTTGTTGCTCGCTTTTTTGTACCGGGTATCCAGTGACAATTTGTTTACCATTAATTTTTCGAATATAATTAGCTATTAAAGATAATGAAGCTAATACTCCTGTACTTACAATTATAAATAATAGTTTCAAAGATATAGCATGCATAAAGTGCGACATTAGGTAATATATTACACCCGCTAATAAAATGGATTGAGATAAAACCGATATAGATGATATCGAAATTGTTACAAATAAACCTATCTTGAATGATATTAGCAAGAATAATCTATTTATATATGAAATGAATGAAAGAAAACAAATCAACAACGTCGAAAATAAAGTTAATGCAATTAACAATTTGGTATAAAAAACATACTTATTCAAATCACGAATGAGATTAACATAATGGACCCAAAGTAAACCTTTATTTCCTTTTTTTTTCGCAAGATTGTAAGCGGATTCAAAAACCCATTCAACTTCCGCATTTAGTTGTTCCTCTGTAGGTTCAATTTGGTATTTTCGTTTAAAACCGTCTTTGGCTATTTTTCTAGCTTCTTTATTGATGTCATTTATAATTATATGGGCGCTGCCTATAAAAAATAGCGGAATAATTGACAATGCAACAAAGACCAATATTAATTTTAGATATTTACATGAGGATAGAAACTCTTTTATCTGCGATATATTTATGTGTGTTGTAAATATATTTCTATCACGCATATTGCACTCCCACGATAAAAACCAAACCCAAAAAAATAAGAGTCCTATCTGGTCTTTGAATTAGTTTTTGATTTTTTTATTTCAACATCCAATTCGGGCTTTTCTAGCCCCCTACTAGTTTTTCTATTGTTAAGATTTTCTGTCTGATTTTTCTGAAAATTTCAAAAATCTTCTGCCAAAATACAAAAACCCCTGTTTCTGCTTCTTGATTTTCGCTTGTTTAGGACAAAAACAAAAACCGCCTAGCTTATCGCCTTTTAGGCAACCAGCACACACTTGTCGTGCAAGAACCGCTATAGCCGTTGTCGTTACGGCAAGTCCTTTGCGTCTGATAAATAGTTGTTTCATTGATTGTTTTATATGTCCAAATACACACTCCGCTCGTGAACGAATCTTA
The DNA here is from genome assembly GCA_025998355.1 of Endomicrobiia bacterium. Classification (GTDB taxonomy): domain Bacteria; phylum Elusimicrobiota; class Endomicrobiia; order Endomicrobiales; family Endomicrobiaceae; genus Endomicrobiellum. Next base: position 14,592 of record BNVV01000015.1, on the reverse strand, counting down.
GTTTCTATCCCGTTTCCTTCCTTTTTTTACGTTCTCATTGATATGCCATGCTTAGATATCCTTATAATATGTCCAAAAACACATGGTTTTGGCAGGTAGATCTCCGTATCTATCGCAGCAACCCTTGTTTTTGGGCATTTTGTTGTAAAAAACAACACCGGATACTCACAAAAAGCAAAGGCGTGCTGGCAACAACTCGCCTTCTGAATTTTTAGAGAAACCCGACATATAAAAACACACTAGAGAGTATGAAAAAGAAGAAAAGCATTATTTTTTTTGAGTTTTTAGTGTTAAAACCATATTTATCAATATAAAATTGCAAAAATGCGTCAAAATACAAAAATTAGATAAAATCTGCCACGCCCATAATGCCCTGCGCTAATTATTTTCTTTCCATCTCGTTAATAGAGTTTAATTATAACTTCAAATTTTTGAAATCTTGTTAACAACTATTTTTTTATTTTTTAGCTTCCTGAATACTCTTTACATCATTTTTAAAAAGTTCCGCTATACCACCGATTGATGCCGTAACCCCGGCAGTTTCTAAAGGCAGAAAAATCTTTGTTGCTTGGCCATCGGCAACTTTTTCTAGAGCCTCAAGATACTTAATGGCAATAAGATCATTGGTAGGTTTGCCTTCATGGATAGCGTTATAAACTACCTCTACCTTGTATTTTTCAGCTTCTGCAACTTTTCTTATTGCTTCAGCTTCTCCGGTCGCTTCTAGTACCTGTTTTTCTTTTACAGCTTCTGCATCAAGAATAACGGCCTGTTTTGCGCCTTCGGCTTTAAGAATTGCAGCTTGTCTTAAACCTTCCGCTTCCAAAATGTTTGCTCTTTTTTCTCTCTCGGCTTTCATCTGTTTTGACATAGCGTCGGTAATATCTCTTGGCGGATCAATCTTTTGTATTTCAACTCTTGTAACTTTTACACCCCATTTATCGGTAGCTTCGTCCATTACAACTCTCAACTGAGTATTAATTTTTTCTCTTGAAGTTAATGTGCTGTCTAATTCCATATCACCAATCACATTTCTCAAATTTGTCTGCGCAAGTTTTAAAGCGGCAAGAGCAAAATCTTCGATATTATAAACAACTTTCACAGGATCTGTAACCTGAAAGTAAATAATAGCATCCACAACCACAGAAACGTTATCCTTTGTAATAACGCTCTGGGGAGGAACGTCAATAACGCGTTCTCTCATATCGACTCTTAATATTTTCTGAAACATAGGAATAATAATATTTGCTCCTGAATTTTTTGTCTCTGTATATTTACCTAAAGTTTCGACAAGGCCCTTTTCGTATTGTCTTATTATTTTTACAGAATTTACTATAAAAACAACCACAAAAGCTACGATGACCCAAACAAGTATTGACATTTTATCCCCCCTTCAAATTTTATTTTCTATGAATTTTTTTAACTACCAACGTCGCGCCTACTACTTTTTCTACTTTCACCGTATCACCCGATTCAATTTCAACATCGGCCTCCGCCCGCCAAACTTCACTAAATACTTTTACAAACCCTGTTTTAAAAGGCATTATCTTTTCGGTCACTACGGCATCTTCCGCAATTAGAGCATCTACATTAGAGTTAACGACGCCAGACTTGCTTGTCGCTTTTTTAAATATTGGTCTTACAAGACACAAAGATAGGATGGAGCCAATTATAAAAACAATAACTCCGATCGGCACTGAACCAACAAAATAAGACGTTACTGCAGCAAAAGCAGCGCCGACAGCAAAACACATAAAGAAAAAAACAGACGTCGTTATTACTTCAAAAATAATAAGCACCGCTGCAATTATGCACCAAGTAGTCCATGTCCATGTCATATCAGCCTCCATCGTTTAATAGGCCAGTAACGAAACAACGACTTGCCTTTCACATATTTATCAGGTAAAGGACCCCAGAAACGAGAATCAGAAGAATAGTCCCTGTTATCACCCATCATCATATAATGTCCATCAGGTACAATTACCGGGCCAAAATTATCCCTTACAGTTCTATCATAAAATTCGCCTTTCTCCCAAGATTTCTGATAATTTTCGTTATTGGCAACCAAATTAGAGTCTTTTGGAATAATTTTCTTATCTTTAAAAAACGCATAAGGTTCTTTACCATTAATGCCATTTATATAAAGTTTTTTATCTATTACCTCAACTTTATCACCCGCAACAGCTACACATCTCTTTATAAAATCTTTTGTTATCCCCTGTTCTCTTTCAGAACTCGACAAAGCCTCAGGAGGAGCCTGAAAAATAACTATATCGCCACGCTTTATATTACGTAAAGCCATGTAACGTTTACCATTGCTTGCAAAAGGAATTTTAAATCCATAAATAAATTTATTTACAAATAGATGATCGCCTTCCAAAATAGTATTTCTCATACTACCCGATGGAATTTTAAAAGTCTGCACAAAGAAAAACATAATAAAAGATGCCATTACAAGAGCTGTCCAAAGTGTATCAACCCATGAATAAGCATTTTTGAAGTTTTCTTGAGATTTTTGGGTTTTGAAATACTTTTTTATCACTAACAGCATCATAGCTGTCACAAAAAGAATACACCCAATAATAAAGAGCTTCAATTCCATAAGAACACTATAATCTTTTGCCACTAACATCACTGGAACTGTTATTAAAACAACCCACCCAGCAACAAAAAGCTTTAATTTAGCAGCAACACAACTTTTCATCACTAACACTAACACAACTGTTGCAAAAACAACCCAGCCAACAATAAAAATGACAAAAAGACTCAAGTCCACAATAATAGAACCCCTTTTTTAATGATTGTATACGAATCTTCCAAAACTGTCAAGTTGATGTAAGACCTTCATGCGACAAACGGATGATAACAACACAACAGCGAAACATCAAAAAAACAGCACTCAACTATTAGTCTATCTTAAGAACAGCAACAAATGCCTCCGGTGGAATTTCAACCCTACCGAACTGTCTCATTTTACGTTTACCTTCTTTTTGTTTTTCGAGAAGTTTACGTTTTCTTGATATGTCACCACCATAACATTTTGCAAGAACATCTTTACGCATCGCAGGTATGGTTTCTCTGGCAACTATTTTATTATTTATTTTTGCCTGTATAGGAATTTCAAACATGTGTCTAGGAATAATGCCTCTTAATTTTTCGGTAAGATAATGCGCGACGGTCTGCGCTTTATCTTTATGAATTATAACAGTAAAAGCATCGACAGCCTCAGAATTAATCATAACTTCAAGTTTTACTAAATCTCCAAGTTGAGGATCTATATGCACATAATCAAAAGAAGCATATCCTTTTGAAACCGATTTTAAAGCATCATAAAAACCTACAATAATTTCTGCAAGAGGCATATGATATTTTAATACTGTTATTTTTGTGTTCATATACTTCATCGATATCTGCTTACCTCTTCTCTGCTGGCAAAGCGTAAGCATAGACCCTAAATAATCGACTGGACAAATTATTGTTGCTTCAACATGCGGTTCCCAAATTTCTTCAATATTGGCATTATCTGGAAATTTTGCAGGATTGTCTATTGTTATAAAACTACCTTCTGTTTTTACTTTATAAACAACGTTTGGTGCTGTCACGAGAAGATTTAAACCAAACTCTCTTTCAAGTCTTTCTTTAACTATTTCTAAATGCAAAGATCCCAAAAATCCGCATCTAAAACCAAAACCTAAAGCTACGGATGTTTCAGGAAAATATACAAGAGAAGAATCTGAAAGCTTCAATTTTTCTAAAGCAGTTTTTAGACCGTCGTATTCAGATGTACTGTTAGGGTAAAGTCCAGCAAAAACAAAAGGATTTACTTCCTTGTATCCTTCATGAGGATGTTTTGTAGGATTTATGGCGTCTGTAATTGTGTCTCCAATTTTTATATCGCGTATATCTTTTATCCCGGCAACTACGTAACCCACATCTCCTGAAGCAAGCTCGTCACATTCAACCATCGTTATTTTCATATATCCCACTTCAAGCGCTTCATATTCCGCTTCTGATGCCATAAACCTAATCTTCATACCTTTTCGTATTATACCATCAAACACCCTTACAATAACTATAACACCGCGATAAGACTCATAAAATGAATCGAATATTAAAGCAGACAAAGGTTCTTCTCTCACAATTTTGGCGGAAGGAATATTTGCAATTACAGAATCTACTATCTCTCCAATTCCTATACCTTCTTTTGCGCTAGCAAGGATAGGCTCAACATCAACATCAAGACTTTCGTTCATCTGTTCATAAGCGCTGTCCGTATCTGCCGTAGGCAAATCTATTTTATTTATTACTGGAACTATTTTAAGATTCGCATTTTTTGCAAGCATAGTATTTGCAAGCGTCTGCGCTTCTACGCCTTGCGTAGCGTCAACTACTAAAATCGCACCTTCGCACGCAGCAAGAGCTCTTGACACTTCGTATGTAAAATCAACATGTCCGGGAGTATCAATTAAATTAAGAACGTATTTTTCGCCGTTTTTATCAGTATAATTCATTCTTACGGCTTTTGCTTTTATTGTTATTCCTCTTTCTCTCTCCAATTCCATACCGTCAAGAATCTGATCTCTCATTTCCCTAAGAGAAATTGTCCCGGTATATTCAAGAAGCCTGTCGGCAAGAGTACTCTTACCGTGATCTATATGAGCTATAATACAAAAATTTCTTATGTTAGACATTCTAATTCTTCCTTTAACTTTCCCATTTTGGCAACCACGTTCATTTCAATAATTCAACAAGATTTTTGGCATTAATATCAAATTCCAGATTCTATAATTATACTCAAATCTTAAGTATTTCTTATATTTTTAGATTAAACAACAACAATAGGAACACTATTGATATATATTTTAAAAATCATTTTAAGATATTTGCACAACGATAGAAATTCTCTTACTCTGTGACATATTTTTGTCTGTTACAAGTATACTTCTATTTCGCATACAGCTTTTCTCTATTACATCTATACCGTTAATATTTCGAGTTCTTAGCTCGTAATCTGTAAGTAAAACATTGCTCTTATCTTTCAGTGAATTTATAAAATCTATCGCCTCCCACGATTGTGTAAAATACTTAACCGTCATATCGTCAGTTAAAAGCGCAAAACGTTTTCTCCATATTTCATGAACCAATATCTCGTCATCTAATGCTATTACTGTATCGCTCTTATGTAATTCTATTTTGTTTACAAGCCATCTTGGCGGTAAATTCTGCCCCCATATCCTCTTATGAAACTACAATCCTCTTGTTTTGACCAGCAACATCTATTGCGTTATCTGCTAGATTAGACATCATCCTTGAAAAATCTGGATAATCTCCTTTTATAAATACAAATTTATTATCATTATCTGGTTGCATACAGATCTTTTTCTCGTAAACTGCAGACTGCAGCTACAAGTAAAGAAACTATAGACGAACATATATCGTGCGCTATTTGTCTTGCAATTGTATAAATTTTAACTGTGCTTGCAACACTTCTGCTCTTTTACGGTCTGTTACGTCAGTTGCAAAGTCCTATTAATCCTTCTACTTTGTCGTTTATCACTAAAGGGGATTTGATAGATAAGAAAGTTCTTGTTTTATACATTTCTTCGACAATAATCTGTTTGCTTATTTTCATTACTTCAGAACTTACCCTCCATGACTCAAATATTTACATCCCCATCAATATCATCAAAATTTACACGCTTAGTATTTCGCTGAGCCTGTCTGGAAAGATATTACTAAATCCAAAACAATGCTATTATCTGCAGCAGATTCAAAAAAATCTTTTCCTTCTTTGCTCTGCTTCACTAATTTGTTTGTTGTCATAAAACACCCCGCCCCACATGAATTACCTCCGCCTGAAAAACAATAAGTTCTTATTTTGATTTGGCATTTCATTATTTGCAGATTCTTTAATGTTTGTTAATAATTTTTAATATCGATTCGCTATCGCCACATTTTAAGATCTCATCAGTTGTCTTTTTAGCATCAGCCAAATACATACTCCTTATAGCTCTCTTGATTTTTGGAGTTTGAAAAGGTGATACACTAAACTTATCAACTCCTAAACCCAAAAGTATAGCGGTATAGCGCGCATCGCCCGCCATTTCACCACATATTCCAACATCAATTCCTGCTCTATGACCAGCATCTACAATTTGTTTAATAAATCTTAAAATAGCAGGATGAAGCGGATTATAAAGATTTGCAACATCTTCATTTATTCTGTCAACTGCGAGTGTGTATTGTATTAAATCGTTAGTGCCTATTGAAACAAAATCAACTTCTTTTGCAATATCATCAATTATAACAGTGGCGGATGGGACTTCTATCATCACACCGACTTCCATTTCTTCATCAAATTTCACACACTTACTTCTTAAATCCTGTTTTGTCTTTTCGAGAATTTCGTTAACCTCACGAAGTTCATCAAGACCTGATATCATCGGGTACATTAATCTAATTTTCCCGTAAGCCGATGCTTTTAAAATCCCTCTTAACTGAGCTATAAACATATCAGCGTACTTAAGACATAATCTTATAGCTCTTAAGCCTAAGAACGGATTTTTTTCTTTTTTCTCATTTAAAAGTCCCAGCTTCGCAAGTTTATCGCCGCCTAAGTCAGTGGTTCTTATAGTTGTTTCAAGAGGAGATATTGCTTTAACAACACTAGAATACCTTTCAAAATGTTCCTGTTCAGATGGCATAGAATCACGGTTATAATACATAAATTCAGTTCTACAGAGACCTATACCGCTTGCGCCGTTAAGCAGCACAGATGCGGCTTCATCAGGAGTATCAATATTTGCAAGAATTAAAACTTTGTGATTATCAATTGTTTGAGCCGGCAAATTTTTAAGATTTTCGAGTTCCTTGATTTTTTCAGCTTGAGCAGCGCATTCTTTCTTATATTTTACTATTGTTTTAAAGCTGGGATTTAATACAACTTCGCCTGCATTACCATCAACTATTATAATATCGCCGGTTCTTACTTGTGAAGATACTGTCTTTAAACCGACAACGGCAGGAAGCGCAAGTCCCTGAGCAATAATTGCCATATGAGAAGTTTTACCACCAATATCTGTAGCGAATCCTTTAACTGATTTTTCTCTTATTGTAACGGTATCAGCCAAAGTCAAATTATGAGATACTACTATTGAATCTTTATTCAAACTTAAAGGAGTTTTTCTTTGTTTGCCTAGAAGATTTGCTAGGATTTTCTTTCCAACATCCTGAATATCAGCTTTTCTTTCCTTGAAATAATCATTTTCGATAATCTCAAAAGAATGAATGATTTGCTCCATAACTTTATAAACAGCATACTCCGCATTAGCGCCAGCATCTATAAGTTTATAAATATTTGCCTTCATAGCAGGATTGTGTAAAATTAAAAGATGAGCATCAACTATATGCGTATAATTCTCTCCCGGAACATCATTAATTTTGCCATAAACTACTTTTAGCTCAGATTCTGTTCTTTCTATGGCATCATCTAAATGCTCTTTCTCGGCAGCTCTTGCATTCTTAGGAATTTCTTTGGAAATCAAACAAAAATAATTATCGTCTTCAAAAAGAAAAACTCTGCCTATAGCAATTCCAGAAGATGCCGCAACACCTTTGAGAATAATATCTTTTTTGTTAAGCATCCTATGCAGCTCCTACTTATTAAAGTTAGAATTAAATAACTCCTCTATCGCTGTTAGAACCTCATTTTCATCAGGTCCATCAGCAACAAACTTTAATCTACTACCGTGTAAGGCAGCTAAAGTCATAATACCTATTATACTCCTAGCGTCAACTTTAAAATCATCCTTAAATATTTTAACCGAAGACTGATATTTGCATATAGTTCGTACAAGCACAGCCGCAGGTCTTGCATGCAAACCCGTTTTATCTGTAACAACAATAATTTTTTCTTTCATCTTATCTATTAGAGATGATACAGTCGAATTGCTTCAAACCACAGCGTAACAAAACAAAAGATCTTTTCACACCCTTTAGTCTTTAAAACTACAGTATGGTGAACTTAAAGCGATTTGACTATAATTTATCTCCCCTGTAAAACATCTCTGTGATTAAGTTTAACTTTATGTTTTTTATCCTTTAAAAAATCTGCAAGTTTTTCAGCCGTAAAAACTGACCTGTGTCTACCTCCGGTACATCCTATCGCGATAGTCAGATAACTCTTGCCTTCTTTAATATACCATGGCAAAGTCGTTTCTATAAGTTTAGAAAATATATTAAAAAAATCCTTGAATTCTTCTTGTTTTTCTACGTATTTTTTAACAGCTTTATCTTTACCTGTTTTAAATTTTAATTGATGAATATAATTAGGGTTTGTTATAAAGCGCACGTCGTAAACTATATCGGCATCGTTGGGCAATCCATATTTATATCCAAAAGAAATAATCGAAACATTCAACCACTGTTTTTCTGATTGCTCGATGCCTGCAAGCGTCGAAATTGTTTTTTTCAATTCCCCTATTGTAAGCGCTGAAGTATCTACGACTTCATCTGCAACAGTAAAAATATTATTGACAATTTTCCTTTCAAGCTTTATTCCGTTAGATACTGACTTTCCTAGAGGATGAAGCCTACGCGTTTCTGAATAGCGTCTTAACAAGACTGAATCCGAAGCATTAAAAAAAATAATTTTATAATCAATTTTTTTCTTTTTTAAAATTGCAAGCAGATTCTTAAAAGATGTTAGAGCTTCTCCTGCTCGGGAATCAATACTTATTGCAACATTTTTATATTTATTTTGATTTTTAAGACACACGTCAACAAAACTAGAAAACATTTGAACAGGCATATTATCAACACAAACAACTCCAAAATCTTCAAAGATTTTGAGAGCCTGACTCTTTCCGGCGCCTGACATACCTGAAATTATATATAACTTAGTCATGGATTATTTCTTCTTGCTAAACTCTTTTTGTAATTTTTTGTCTAAGTCCTTTGCCGTAAAATGTCCTTTATTTTTTAGTCTTTGATTTAAACTTGCAACTTCAACAAGAGCGGCAGAATTTCTCTTGTGTTCTATCGGGATTGCAACTTCAGGAACTTTCAAACTTAAATAATCAGTCTTTACACATTGTCAAAATACAGCTTACTGTCTTTTCATTAGAAAAAATCTTAGCTAGCGCTTCTATCTGCATATTATAATTCAAACGTTTCAAATACAAATGTTCAACTGCCCCCAATAACCCATATTTGTTCATATGAAAAATGCTCAAAAAATCCGGCAAAAGCAAGACATGGTCTATGAATGTTTGGAACAGCAATAATTCTCCCAAGATAGAAACATTCTGTCAGAAGTTCAAGCTTAAGATCATCACCTTTTTCCTTAAGAAACATGATTATATCCGGCATTAACAAGCATCCTCTTTCTCGATAATTTCAACGACTTCTTCCACCGTTTTGGCTTTTATTATATCTTCTCTCAAAAATTTATTCCTAAACAATTTTGAAATTCTTGACAATGCTTTTAAATGCTGCTCCGCCACTTCTGCGGGGCCAACTAAAACAAAAATTATATGAACAAGTTCCCCGTCAAGAGAATTAAATTCTACACCATTACGTGAAATCCCAAGCACACCTATCTGTTTATCAAGAACATCAGTTTTCCCGTGAGGGATTGCAACTCCTTGTCCAATTCCTGTAGATCCAAGTTTTTCTCTTTCCAAAACAGCATTAATAATCTCATCAGACTTCCCTAATTTTCTTGTATTCTTTAAGACATCTATCAATTCAATAATTATCGATTTCTTATCTGTTGATTTCAAATCCACGATAATTGTGCTTTGGTTCAAAAAAATATCCATTATATTCATTTCTTGTTCCTCTAGTGTTTACATTTCATTATGTTCCAGAAGCACTATTGATCCGCTATCATTGCGGTAAAGAACGCTTATTTTATTGCTCAATTCGTCTTTAAACATATAAACTCTATACCCAAGATTATCCATTTCTCTAATAGCATCTTCTACGCCCACAGGTCTTAAATCAAACCGCTTTATCTCAGAAATTTTTGTCCTTGAATCTTCCATGGCATCATAAGAAAAAACTTCCTCGATATTATGTTTCTTCTCTTTTAAAACCTTTAAATTGTCTTTTCTGTGAATTTTTGAAATATATTTTTGTTTTTTAAGTTGTTTGGCAAGTTTGTCTGTAGCCAAATCTATTGAAGCGTATAAATCTACAGACTCCTCTTTTGATATAAAGGAAAGTTTTCCCACATTGAAAATGATTTCTGTTATCTGTCTGTTTTTTTCAATCGACAAAATCACATGAACCCAAACGTCATCACCATTATGAAATTTACCATATTTTGTAATTTTGTTACGCACATAAGAATCAATAGCATCAGTAAGCTTCAGATGCCTGGTCGTAATGTTAATATACATTTCACCTCCTTGCCAATGTCTAATGCCTCGTTTAAGGCCAACCCTGCAACCATTCTACTCTTACATCCTAAAATTGTCACCAAGGTATAATTTTTTCGCTTTAGGATCTTCAAGTAGTTCTGTCGCGCCTCCCTCAAGCAAAATTTTACCCTCGTAAATTACATAAGCCCTATCAATAATCTCAAGAGTTTCTCTGACATTATGATCCGTTATAAGAATCCCTAAACCTCTTTCTTTTAACTTTCTAATTATCCTCTGTATATCGCCAACTGTTATAGGATCAATACCCACAAAAGGCTCGTCTAAAAGCATAAATTTAGGATCAGTTATCAAAGCTCTTGCAATTTCAAGTCTTCTTTTTTCTCCGCCAGATAAGGTAACGCTTTTTTGTCCACATAATTTTGTAAGACCAAAATCCGAAAGCAAATTATCCACTTTTTTCTTTTGCTCGCTTTTTGAGATGGGGAGCATTTGAGCTATAGCCATAAGATTATCTTCAACATTAAGACCTCTAAATATCGATGGCTCCTGCGACAGATACCCTACTCCAGCTCTTGATCTTTTGTACATAGCCCAATCAGTTATTTCCATATCGTCAAGATAAACACTGCCAGCATAAGGTTTAAGGAGACCAACCGTCATATAAAAAGTTGTCGTTTTACCAGCGCCGTTAGGACCGAGTAACCCGACAATTTCGCCCTGTCTAACACTAATGTTTATACCGTTGACAACCATTCTATTTTGATAATACTTCTTGAATAATTTTTCGGTTCTTAGTATCATTTTATATCTTTTTCCATCCTAATTTTACCTGTAACCGAGCCTTTCATGACTATTCTATTGTCTTTATCATAAAAGATCATCTCATCTGCTTTATAAAGCCCCTTGTTTCCATCGTGATGAACATCAGCGATCGGTCTTTTTTTATCTTTTTTAAAAACTATACTAGTGTTGTTTTTATCAAAAACACCGTTGTCAGAACTAATTGTCCCGGATGAAGTTATAACTTTAACGTCGTCATAAGCTCTTAAAGTTTGATTCTTTCTATCAATATTAATTTTTTTCGCATACAAAGTATAGGGAACGGTAGAACCTTCGATAAAATATTTGATTGAGGCTCTGTCTCCATATATTTCTCCGGTTTGGCTGGTTGTGTTATATTTTGCAAGATTTCCGGAAGCTTCAATAGGTTCCCCTTTTTTATTTTTTAATGACAACTTAACTTCACCTTCTGCCAAAAGATCGGATTTTTTTTTGTAGTAAGTCATTTTGTCGGCAGTAATCTTATTACAATTATTAATTGCTATTGAATTTCCTGTGTAATTTATAACTTCTTCCGTTTTCTTTATTTCCATTTCATCACTGGTTACAACAGTCTCTCCCACAACAATATCATCTGCATATGCATAACAAACAGCAGTAAACATAATAACGAATACAAAATTAAATTTTTTCAATTGCTGTCCTCTGATCTTTAATAATCATTTTATCAAGTTTGACATCATACTTGAAACTTTTACCAGATACTGTTTCGCCTGGTCTTGTAATTGTAACATCATGATCACCATAAAGCAATTCTTCTTTAGCATTGTAGAATAAATCCGAAGTTTGAATATTTCCGTTATTTACACTGTCGATAGTACACTCACCTATGCCATTGATATCATAAGTTAATATATTCACTTCTGCCTTTTTCATAACAAAACTCAAAGTAAGCTTCCCTTTATCGTCGTAAAATTTGACTACCGGAAGCTTTAAATAAGCGATATTTTCACTTTCATTTATAACAACTGACTCAGATTCTACCGTAAATTTTATCTTTCCTTTTTCAGTCTGAGTCACAAAAACTTTTTTAATAGTCTGTTTAGACACAGAAGGAGTTTCTTCTACAACAGTTTTTTCTGACTTGCAACCAAAAAAGAGAGAAGCAGTCAACGTTATCAATGTGTATATACTACATTTTTTCCAAAAATTCACTTATACTTCCTTTTTAATAATACGACGACAATGCTAATGAAATGTTTTCGAACTTTAATTCTGGATAGTTAAGTTTTCCATCTCTTATGAGACAATACCCACCGCTCCTACCGTAGAATCTAGCATATATGGTCAACTAACTTCAACTAACTTTAATGTCTGTCCAAAGCTTTCTTCCACTCGCCTTTTGACTGCATAACAATCTCTATTACTTCTCTCACAGCGCCTTCACCGCCTTTAAAAGACGAAATATAATCGACGGTTTTTTTCACATCCTCACAAGCGTCTATTGGGCATGCCGAAAACCCAACTGCTTTTAAAACAGGGATATCTATTACATCATCCCCAATGTATGCAACTTCACCTACATCAATATCACTTTTGTCCAATATTTTTTTCAAAGTTTCTTTTTTGTTTGTACAATCCTGCATAAGATAATCAATTTTCAGCGTTTTTGCGCGCTTTTCATTTTGGAGAGATTTTCTTCCCGATATCCACGCAGTTTCAATTCTGGGAAATGTTTTAAAAAGCTCGTTGTATCCCATCCCATCTTTAACGTTCCATATCTTTATTTCTTCACCGTTACTTAATACTATTATTTCTCCTCGTGTTAAAACACCATCAATATCGCACGCCAACAATTTAATATTCTTTGCTTTTTGTGTTATAGTTTTTTTTGTGTTCATTATTTTACCGTCACTTTTATATCATTATCAAGCCATGGAATAGCTTCATGAGGCCTCTGTCTCATGTAAGGCTTTGAAACTATATTTTACAAAAAGACAACAACTAAAAAAATAAGACCATGGCTGCAATTTTAATATATCATTCGTATGCCGAGCTTCAAACACCAACAGTTGTTCTTTCTTTGTTGTCAACTAACGCCTCTTTGACAACTTTTTTCGAAGGCATTTCGGAGACATTTGATTTTTTTGCACGTGATGTTGTTTATTTAAACTTTTTGTCATTTAATCACTCTGTCTATATTTTTAATATCTTTAAGTAGCTGTTCAAAATATCTTAAATTAAAACTATTTGCGCCATCTGAAAGAGCTTTATCTGGATTTTCGTGAACTTCAAGAAATAATGCCGCTACACCTACTGCTGCCGCTGCTTTTGAAAGGGGCGCAATAAATTCTACGTTCCCGCCACTACATGTCCCCTGTCCGCCGGGTAGCTGAACGCTGTGAGTCGCATCAAAAATAACGGGATATCCGGTTTGCTTCATTATTTCCAATCCTCTAAAATCAACAACTAAATTATGGTACCCGAAAGAAGCTCCTCTTTCCGTAAGAGACAGGTTTTTGCTACCGAAGCTTTCCGCTTTCTTGACAACATTGAACATATCTTCAGGAGCTAAAAACTGTCCTTTCTTGATATTAATCGGTTTACCAGTTAGAGCGCAGGCTTTTATTAAATCTGTCTGCCGCGATAAAAACGCAGGTATTTGTAAAAAATCCACAATTTTTGCAGCGCTAGGAGCCTGGATTTCCGTATGAACGTCAGTAATAACAGGCAAATTCAGCTCTTTTTTAATCTTAGCAAGAATTCTAAGACCTTCTTCTATGCCGGGACCTCTGTACGAACAGCCTGAGGAACGATTAGCTTTATCATAAGATGCCTTAAAAATGAAAGAAACTTTTAATTTATTCGTTATTGTCTTCAAATTCGCAGCTAGTGTTAAAGCATGCTTTTCGCTTTCAATAACACAAGGTCCTGCTATAACAACAAAAGGCTTATTATTTGCCAAAACAATATTTTTACCAATTTTTACACGTTTATTTTGCATTTTATTTCCTCTTGACTTGACCGTTTCAGCTCCCCCGATTACTTCAAAAATTTTACAATAAGTTTTGTTTCTTCGTTTGTAATCGGTTCAGTAGCGTATTCGCTATTTCCAATCCCTTTACCTCTGCTTTCTTTCTTGCTATCTCTATCAATCTATAATCTATTTCTTTTTTCGTTTCTGTTATCTCTAAAAACTTCGATTTCCTTATTTGTGTGCTATCTCTCAACTCATTTCCTGCTTTCTTGATCTAGGTTTCTCTAAACCCTCCCTAGTTTTTCTATTTTTAGTATTTCTTGTTTTGGTTTTTTTAAATTTTAAATTCTTTGTCAAAATGCAAAAGACCTCTGCTTTTTGTTTTTTGATTTTTGTCTTAATGGATCAAAAATCATCTAGCTTATTTCCGTTTATTTAAACGTTTTGAAA
>BNVV01000014.1 GCA_025998355.1 Endomicrobiia bacterium | reverse complement strand
GAAGCATCTAGGACTTGCTACGAGAAAATCTGATCAAGATGCTATAGTCGAACAGGCCTTAAAAGGCGCATCCTTGTGGAATGAGATTAAAGATCGGTTAAATACATCCGCTATGAAAATGTCGGGAGGGCAACAACAAAGACTTTGTATAGCAAGGATCCTTGCGATTAATCCTGAAGTTATCTTGTTTGACGAGCCTTGTTCTGGTTTAGATCCTATATCTACTGCGAAAGTTGAAGAATCTATGATTGAGCTAAAGCAGAAATACACAATAATACTTGTTACAAACAATGTAAAACAAGCATCGCGTGTTGGCGACAGAACAGCATTTTTTCTTATGGGTAAACTTGTGGAAATCGATAAAACAGATAAATTGTTTGTTTCGCCACAAAAAAAGGAAACAGAAGATTATATAACAGGGCGATTCGGTTAATGGCGAAAATAGAAATAAAGAACTTTAATTTGTATTATTCTGATTTTCATGCGCTCAAAAATGTTAACATTAATATTGAAGAGAAGAGAGTTACGGCTGTGATAGGACCGTCAGGCTGCGGCAAGTCCTAGATGCTTCGGAGCATATATAATATTTTCATATATACTCATTGGGAGAGGTATTGGCATGGCAAAAAGCATACCTACGCGTTTCCTCAAATTTTCCATATTCATGTCAAAAATATTTTTGTCGTCAAGATAAACTTTGCCTTTACGAGAATATGTTATGTCTAAATCATTCATTCTGTTCAAGGTTCTTAAGAATGTAGTTTTACCGCTGTTTGCAGGACCTATAATGCTTAAAATTTCGTTTTGGATAACATTGATGTACGGTGTTTCCAAAACACATTTCTTATTATAGTAACAACTTAAATTTTCTACCTTTATCTTATCTACCATTTTCTACGTTTCCTGAAATATATTCTAGCAACGATAGCAACACAGCTCATTGTTAAAACAATCATCAAAAGGACAAGCGCTGTGCCATATACTACATTCTCTGGCATATTTGGAATCTGTGTTGATATAATATACAAATGGTATGGAAGAGCCATTACCTGATCAGATATTGAGCGAGGTAAATGAGGAATATAAAAAGCCGCAGCGGTAAGCAATATCGGAGCAGTTTCCCCTGATATTCTTGCTATGCTGAGTATTGCTCCAGTTAAAATACCTGGAAGAGCGTTCGGAAGAACTACATGTCTTATAGTTTGCCAACGACTTACGCCCAAAGATAAACTTGCTTCTCTAAAAGAATAGGGCACGCTGTTTAACGCTCCTCGTGACGTGGTTATAATAACAGGAAGTTCCATTATAAATAAAGTCAAAGCCCCGGCAATAATGGAAACGCCTAATTTTAAAAGCATAACAAAAATACCTAGTCCAAACAATCCATAAACAACTGAGGGAACTCCGGCTAAATTTACAATGGCAAGTTTAATTATTCTTGTAAGCAAATTATTTTTTGCATATTCATTTAAATAAATTGCTGCGCAAATGCCTATAGGAAGAGTTATTAAAACGGCGCATGAAACTATTGAAAGAGTTCCTAGTATTGCAGGAAGAATTCCACCTTTGCGCATGCCACTTTTAGGCATAGAGGTTAAAAATTCCCAGCTTATTGCGGAAACTCCATTTTTTATAATTATAAATATAATCATAAGGATTGGAACAATGGCTAAACTGGCTGCAACACAAAGAAGCAAATATGAAAGCTTTTGTGATAATTTAGGGTTAAGTTTTATCATGAATTTTTATTTTTTCCTAAAAATATATCTGCTATAAAATTTACAAAAAACGTTATCACAAAAAGCACAAGTCCTATGGCAAACAAAGATTTGTAATGCATGCCACCTCTTACGGCCTCACCCATTTCAGCTGCTATCGTCGCAGTCATAGTTCTTACAGGATCGAAAATGGAGTGAGGGATATGAGCAGCATTTCCCGTTATCATCATAACAGCCATAGTCTCGCCGATTACCCTGCTTATACCAAGCATTATAGCGGCCACTATACCTGGCATTGCCGCCCTTAATACTATTCTTCTTATAGTCTGCCACTGAGTAGCTCCTAAAGCAAGAGCTCCTTCCTTATATTGCCGAGGAACTGAACGAATCGCATCTTCCGATATTGTAACTATTGTTGGTATAGCCATAAACGCAAGCATTATTGATCCTGAAAGCGCTGTAAGACCCGTAGGCAGGTTAAAAATTTTTTTTACAATAGGGACAACTGTAGTTAGTCCTACAAATCCAATAACTATGCTTGGAATCGCAGCCATAAGTTCAACTAGAGATTTTAAAATATCACGCACGCCCTTTGGTACGATTTCTGAAATAAAAATGGCAGACATAATGCCAATAGGCACTGCTATAAAACATGCCCCGACGGTTACTAAAATAGAACCAAAAATTAAAGGAAGAATACCAAACGATGGCGGTTCCGAAGCAGGATACCATAAACGTCCTGTAACAAATTTTAAAACGCCGAAATCTCTAAAAAAAACAAAACCTTCCTTTAATAAAAATCCGAAGATTAAAACCACAAAGACAATGGATAATATGCCACATACAAAAATTATTATCTCAATTAGAGTATCAAAAGTTTTTCGCATTTTATGTTCCTTACGACAGCATCAAACATTACACTATTTCTGCTTATCAATTCTTACTCGTCTCGTTTACTTGGTTTGTCTAAAAACCAAAGAGCCATACTTCCTTCATAAGCCCACAAATATCCAAAATAAGAGAAAATAAACTAACCAGACCCCCATATTTAGTAGACAATAAGCTAAGCTATTTTTGTTAATACCAATGGTGTAGCATATCCAATAGCTAAATGTCTACGGCATTTGTTATAAAATACACGACAAACGCAACACCCTTAACGTCTTTACGAAACCCACAGGGACAATATTACTTACGCTCCACTACTTCAGATGAAATACAAAATAATTCTTTGGCTTATGGGATTGCACAGCATAATAATAAGGGCGTGCTTGCACTTTTTGGTTGGCATATTGTCGATATAAGCCACCCAACGATCTTCCGGTTACACACACCAAGACAATTGTTAAATGTTTTCATTACTTGGTTCTATTTATAGGCTTTTCTTAGCGTCCTCCAAATCGGGGAAGCGGTGACCGGTCAAACATAGCAGCAATGACTTGCTAGAGTTTTTAGAGACAACCTAAATTTCTTCACACTATAGGTAGAAAATTTTTTCTTTATAATCTTTAGAATCTTTAGAGCCAGAAGCATCTTTTGATTGTTAAACTATTGTCCCGAGGCTTGCTGCGTGGAACCGCTTGTAGTACAATTAGGCTATGCAAACGCTTGAAAGACAGACAGCATAGTGCATATAAGAGATACACTATCTTTTGTACGCCCATAAGCATAAGAAAAGCTATATTTGGGAATTTAGAGCGTTGTAATAGCCTAAATAACAAAAGAAATTTGGTAACGCTTGCGAACATAGAGTTTGAGCAAGAACAATTACAGCTCTTCAATTTCCTCCGCTAATACCGCGCGTCTTGCTGTACGGAGGTTTATTTATTAAATGGCGCATTTATTTTCATATTTTTAAATTAAATCCAAGGGCAAACCTTTTATCCTTTCCCAATTTTATGCTGCAGTCAAAACAGTGCATATCTCTATAAACCTTAATTTTGTAATCTGTTATTTCAACTTTATAACCTGCTATTTCAACTTTTTGTTTATTAAAATCTAAATCCGAAGAATTAATTTTTGAGGCTTTGGTTCCTATGCTAAAATCCCATCTCCACTTTGGAGTAATCCATACGCCAAAACCAAACGTGGGTTTTATTGTAGTATTTTTTGTAGTATTTTTTGCATCCAACCTATCTTTTTCTTTTTCCAAAACAACCCCAAACTTTAAAGAATTTTCTTCCTGGCTGCCTAATTTTACATCTACATCAAGATCAAAAGCCTTAAACCCATTATGTTTAAGATTATGAGTTTCTTTTAATTCTATCTTTATACGTTTTGTAATATCACATGTTAATTCTGTGGTAAGTGGCGACCACTTCTGATCATCAGATCTCTCATGCGACCTCTTACGCAACCAACTATAATTAATAGTATTTTCCATTTTAAGTTTATCGTCAAGAAATTGCATTTCATTAGTAAATCTACAGGTGTTAACCTCTATTCCATAATCCTCCCTATTAACAGCTCTATCAAAAAAACGATTTGGCTCCGTTCTTAGTTTATACGAATAATTGGTCTTCAATTTCCACCACTCTGTTAGTTCAAACGTTGTATCTGAACCACAGCCATACTGTGTATAAAAAGGTTTTTGATAGTTTCCTTCGTTATCTTTGTCACAATAATTTTCGGCTATTTCCACACTAGGTATTAATATTATTTTGTTGCTTGCAAAAGGGAATCTTTTTGTGAATGTATTGCCAATTAAGCCTGTATTCTTAAAAAAATAATTTTCTTTACTGTTCTGCTCTTCACCAAACTGCGCAGGATGTTTTCCATAACCAAGAGTATACTCAAAACGTGGGTGGTGTATTATTCCCATACCAATATCTTTCCGGTAAATTTCAAATGCCACTTTTGGCAATAATGCTGATGACGGTTTATTATAACGTGAGCTTGCTTTGTTGCGATCTATGTTAACACAAGCGTCAAGTGATAGATGCGTGTTCGTATCCTGCCTTGTCGCATTTATGCTATATTTCGAATATTTGTTGTTTGTAACGTCTGTGTTTGTAATATCTACCTGAGGTCTTACAGTCCACTGATCATTTAATTTGTGACGATATTCAGGTTTTAGATACCAATCTTTCTTGCCATTGTTATTATCCAAGGAAGTATCTATTCTTCCGCTTGCATTATCATTTTCATAATCTATTTCAAGTCCATATTTATTATGTTTTGCGCTTAGACGGTCGTACTTAATTTTACCATCAAAATTCTCACTTAATGAGCATTTAATAAAAGCTTCCAATGTGATATCATCTGCTGCATTAAGACCGGGTTCAATTCCATATTCTAGATTCGCACCAAAACCTTTCTCTTTATCTGGTTTCAGCGATTTTCTAAATATAGGGATCGGAAGTACCGGTATCTTGCCGATACAAAGCCATGCGTTATAAAGTGTTATACGTTCATTGGCTACAAACTCGCCGCGTTTTGCTTTAAAGTAAATATGAGGCTCATCTAAATCACAAACTGAAAGTTTTATATCATGAAGCGCGAATGTCTTGTCTTTGCTAAGTTTTTTCATAGATTTAGAACGCACAAACACAGAAGAAGAATAAGCAAAAGTTTCACTTACCTCACCGCTTTCGTCATTATAATTATATGACACAGTATTTGCACGGACAAGACTTCCCGACTCTTCAACTTTAACATTTCCGTAAGCATTCATAGCTTTTGTGTTTATATTAAATTCAACATTATCAGCATATATTTTCTTGTCTTTCCAATTCAATACTACATTACCCCGAGCAATTATTTTACCGGTGGTTTCAAGATACTCGAGACTTTCCGCAGCAATATCAACCTCAGTAGCAAACGCGCTAAGAGCTGGTAAAAATATGAAAATAGATACTATGATTATCTTTATTATTGATTTGTTCATTGATACATTTGTTGTTTGTTTAGGCAACATCACGACTCCAGTACTGCCAAGTTTAATATATTTTATTCCTACGATGAATTTTCACATATTGCTATATAGTTCCGTTAACACTTCTCCTGCAAGATAGAGAGAACCTACCGATGCTGCCGTTTCGCCATCTTCCATCATATCGCAAGCGCTTTTTACTGAATCTACAATATAAATTCTATTACATGCAATATATTTTGAGAACTCCGCTTTTAAAACTTCAGGATTTACAGCTCTGTCGTTCTTTATATACGGTAATATTATTTTTTTTGCAAAAGGCGCTATCTTTTTTATCATACATTTATATTTTTTTTCCTTCATTGTGCCAAAAATAAATACTCTTTGTTTTTTTGCAAAACCAAGCTGTTTAAATGTTTCAACAAATGCATTTAAACTCTCTATATTATGGGCGCCATCTATAATTATCTCTATTTTCTTATTGTTGATAATAACTTTTCTTATATCAAAACGCCCGGGCCAAACAGCATCTCTTAAGCCAGTTCTTATGCTAGTTTCATTTAAGCTATATTTTTTTTTATTTAAAAGCTCAGCTACACAAATAGCTACTGTCGCATTTACAATCTGGTGTCTGCCTAAAAGTTTTATTTCAACATTTTTTACTTTTTTATTTACGCTTATGTAGTCAAATCTTTGGTTAAGATTACATGCTTTATCATTGAAAGCTTTGAAATCTTTCCCATATAAATAAGGATTTTTCAACTTATTTTTTATGACAGAAACTGCTTCTTTAGGCAGTTTACCACAAACTACATAAGCGCCTTTTTTTATTATTCCGGCTTTTTCATAAGCGATTTGTCTAATTGTATTGCCTAACACTTCCTGATGTTCTTTAGCTATTGAGGTTATAACACAAATCAAAGGTTTCTTTATAATATTAGTTGCGTCAAGGCGTCCGCCCAAACCTGTTTCGAGCACTGCGATATCAACTTTTTGTTCTGCAAAATATATAAAAGCGAGAGCCGTTAAATATTCGAAATAAGAAAGTTTATATTTCACGGCTTTACCTAAATATTTTTTTGACAAATTATCAAAAACCTTCAAATGTATATTCTTACCGTTAATTTTAATTCTTTCAGTGATACTAACTAAATGGGGAGAAGTATATAACGCGGTTCTATACTTTCCTACTTGTAAAATTTTAGATATAAAAACAGCAGCCGAGCCTTTACCATTAGTACCCGCTACATGAATTGCTTTTATTTTATCCTGAGGATTGTCTATACTTTCAAAAAACTTCTTTACTCTCGAAAGTCCCGGAGTCATACCTTCATATTCTTTTGACTTTTTTAAAAAATTCATTTGTTAGAAAAAAATTTTAAGAATCTAGTAAGGACTTCTTTCATATCTTTTCTTTCCACAACAATATCTACCATACCATGCTTTTCTAAAAATTCAGAAAGCTGGAATCCTTCGGGAAGCTGTTGCCTTATAGTCTGCTCAATAACTCTTGGTCCAGCGAAACCTATCAAAGACTTAGGTTCTGCAATATTTATATCACCAAGCATTGCATAGCTAGCAGCAACGCCTCCTGTTGTAGGGTCTGTTAAAACCGAAATATACGCAAGACCGTTATCAGCGAGCTTCACAAGAGCTGCGCTTGTTTTACCCATTTGCATAAGAGACAATATGCCTTCTTGCATTCTCGCTCCACCCGAAGAAGATATAATAATTACATGCCATTTTTTCTTCAAGGCTCTTTCCACCGCTCTTACTATTCTTTCACCCACTACAGCGCCCATGCTGCCGCCCATAAACGAAAAATTCATAATCGCTATCACAACATTATATCCGTTAATCTTTGCCTCGCCTGTAACAATAGCATCTGAAAGCCCGGCCATTCCTATTTTCTCGGTATATTCCGGGAAGTTTAAAAAATTTACTGACCTGAGATTTGCATTAATCTCTTTAAAACTTCCCTCATCTACGGTAAAAGCAATTCTTTGGCTGGGACTAAGTCTTGTATAGTATTCGCATTTTGGACATACCATAAAATTTTCTTCAAAATCTCTTTGAAGAAGAATATGTTCACACTTTTTACATTTTGTCCAAATTCCTGCAGGAAGTCCTTTTTTTTCAGAAATACTTTCAGCTGTTACTTCTATTTCCATTTATTTTTCCTCAAAACCGCATTCCTATCTTTTATTAAAACTAGTTCATACCATTAGGTAATACCTTCTGCCAATAAATCTCCTTGATCTAAAATCCCCAAAGGTTTATTATCCTTGTCCACTACAGGAATATTATCTATGTTATACTTCTTCAAAACTGCGGCTGCGTCAACGGCCATCATTTCAGGTGCTACAACTCTCGGATTTTTCGTCATAACAGATACTATACTTTTTTTTAATATCTTTTCGTCAGATTGAAGATGTCTGCGCAAATCTCCGTCCGTAAAAAATCCTATTATCCTGCCGTAACCATCAACTATACTAGTCGCTCCGACTCTTGTGCTTGTCATAACAAGAATGGCAGATTCAACTGTTGCAGTTTGTTTTACAACGGGATTATACTTGTCTTTTCTCATCAAATCGCTTACCTGCATAGTAAGTCTTTTGCCTATTGCTCCCAAAGGATGAAGCATTGCTAAATTTTCTATTTTAAAACCTTTGCGTTTCGAAGTAGTAAGCGCTAAAGCATCACCCATTGCGAGCATTGCTGTAGTTGAGGATGTGGGAGCAAGATTATACGGACAAGCTTCTTTTTCAACACTGCAGTTAATAATACAATCACTGCTTTGCCATATTTGAGCTTTAGGTTTACCTGTCATTACTATAACCTTAACTTTCATCTTTTTTAAAACAGGGAGAATTTTTTTTAGTTCACCAGTCTCACCTGAATACGAAATCACTATTACAATATCGTATTTTATAAGCATTCCTAAATCGCCGTGTAAGCTTTCAGATGGATGTAAAAATACTGAAGGAATACCGATAGAAGACATGGTTGCAGAAATTTTTCTTCCTATTAATCCTGATTTTCCAAGTCCCATAACAACAATATGCCCTCTACAATTCTTCATTAAAGAAACAGCTTTTTCGAAATTTGAATCTAAGTGTTTTATTTGCTCTTTTACAGCTTGAGCTTCCAGCTCAAGACTTTCTATCGCAATTTTAAATTTTTGCATTGTTTTAAATCCTTGATTTACGAGCAACTTCAACAAGCGTCATTTTATCATAATCTTTCATTGCAAGCAAAGGAAAACTGCCACTACCACTTTGACGTTTGCTTGCGTAGTCAAACTGCAAGTGTTGTGTTAGTTGGCAAGTTGAAGTTGAACTGTTTTATAAATTTTTGATTGTTAAACTATAACCCCGCAAGGCAAGCTCGCAAACCGCTTAAAGTAGTACAATTAGGCTATGGAAACGCTTGAAAGACAGACAGCATAGTGCATATAAGATACACCATCATTTTGTAACGCCCATAAGTATAAGAAAAGCTATATTTGGCAATTTAAAACGTGTAATAGCCTAAATAACAAAAGAAATTTAGTAACGCTTGCGAAATAGAGTTTGAGTAAGTTGGAATAGATGACAATCACTCACTTGCCCATTAGGTTGCAGCCCGAAGTTCTCCCTAATGCCAAGCAATACAAGTTATCAAAAGTATAACAGCGCTAGAGTATTTTGCCGTCATGACTTAAAGAAAGAACTTTTGGGGTGGCGGCCTTGGAGCGATGACTTTATTGGAACGCTAGCAATGAGGCAACAGAGAAGTGATTCTTGGGCTATGTTGCTAAACATGGGGTCAAAATCCACAGCAACAATTACAGCTCTTCAATTTTCACCGCTGATACCGCGCAAAGCTTGCTTTGCGCGGAGGTTCATTACAACTCCTAGCTGTTGGAGGAACTTCTTGTTTGCGCGGAGCACAACACAACAACGACAAACTATAATAGACCTCTTTTTTCAAACCTGCAGTTTTAAAATTATATACTTCAAGCTTTAAATTAAATTTCAAATCCAGAGTGTTTTCTTATGGTTCTGTATCTGCTAGATATTACTTTTAAGTCTTAAATTTCTTCAAAGTGTTTGCGCTCGTTTGTTTTTATGGTTGTTCTATTTCTACCTTATTTACGAACAGTTTGGATTGTATGCAAGGCTTTTAAGCATTATAGCCAACCACTATCTTAGCTCGTTTTACCTTTGCATCTGATAAATAGTCGATTACTTCTGCTGAAGCCACAAAATAGGGTTATCAGGAATGTTATTTTGTCTTATTTCAAAATATAAACAATTGTTTTTTTTACCTTTGCCAATATCGGCAATGACATCTCCCTTTGAAATTTTTTGATCTTCTTTAACCAATATATTATCTAAAAGACCGTATACAGAAAAGATTGAATTTTTGTGATCTACTACAACAATTTTACCATAAGAACGAAACTTTCCTGCAAAAACAACTGTTCCTGAATCAATACTTTTAACACGACTGAAGCCTGAAACGTCGATTTTTATTCCATTGCTTATAACATAAGTATCAAACTCAGGATGCTTATTTCTACCAAAATTCACAATAATTTTTCCATCTACAGGCCACGGCAGAGATCTTTTTCCTTTTGCTTCAGACAATGGAGCATGTACACCGGTAGCCTGTTTGCGTCTATTTTTCATATCAATTTTACCTATCAATGACTGCAGAGCTTTCGCGCTGTCATTTAAAGCTTTTATTTCTTGTTCCATGGCAAGCCGTTTACCCAACGTAGTCTTTAAAAGTTCGTTCTTCTCTTTCATCATACTTTTATGTCGTTCAATCAGTTTATCTTCACGTTTCTGTAAATTTAAAAGATCTTTTTTTGATTTCTCCCATACTTTTATATCTAACGCAGAAGCTGCAGCTTCTTTTTTTGCTTTTTCAAAACACTCTTTCTTATACTCCAAAGATTTGCGTCTCATTTTATATTCAAATGGATTTTGTTCATATGAAAACATAAAAGTCATTTTATTAAAAAGTTTAAATTCACCCAACATAACATCGTTCAAATCAGAACTTCTTAAGAAAGCGCTATTGTATATTTTTAAAGATTTTTCAAGATTACTCTGCGCTGTTTTTATATCCAATGCGCATTTCTTAAGCTTCTCTTCAGTCTTTTCTATATTGTCATTAATGGATTTAAGCTCTTTTTTAAAATTTTTTTCACGAAGAAGCAGTTTTGCTTTTTCCTTTTCTTTTGCTCTTATTGTCTTTTTTACATCTAAAAGCCGTTTAGATTTTAACTGCGTATCTTCCGCATGAACGGACACGGATGCAAAATTACAAAACAGTAAAGAAATTAAAAATAATATTTTTTTAGAATTGACTATTATCAGCATACTCTATCCAATACAATACCAAGAATAGCGGTAAAAGGTATTATGCATAAGATTGAAATTTTGTTAATTGATGATGGATATTGTACAAAAGTACAAACAACCCATATCACAAGAAAACCTAATGTCGAAGCAAGCATATACGCAACAAATTTCTTAACAAGTTTTTTATTATCCAATTCTTCGCTAACAACAAAAAACATGCATTCTAAAACAAACAAAACAAAAACCAACGCTGCAAAGATAAAAAATATCTTATTATACAGCGATAACGTTTTCTTAACTTCTACATACTGTTTAAAAATAGACGCATCAAAAACTACTTCATCAACATTTGAAATTTGTCCTAAACTATTTTTCGCCTTCAAAAGAAACTTTTCATCAGGCATTGATTTCGGAGTAACAACGGCATAAGCTTCTATTGACTTTGCATCATTAGGCACTGACACATCTTTTAAAAATGGATTTCTCTCTATGGCTTTTGAATACGCTTTAGACTTATCCACATATTCTTTTAGGCAAACAAAACCTGTATTTTCAAGATCTTCTTTTATACTCCCATCTTTTTTTGCATTGTCATCAAAAAGCACAATTATATTTAAATTTTTTGATAATGACTCGGCATAATCTTTAATCCTGCAGAAGTGATTTGTAATCGAAATAAAAAAAACACAAAGCATGGCAAGAACCACAAACTTGACTGAATTAAATATTGTGTCCACTATATTTTTTTCATTATTCATTACTAACTCCGTATAAAATAGTTTCGTATTGCTTCTTAAATATCAATTTATTATACATTTTTTTCGTATTCAATTACACATTTATCCCATGTAAAATCACCGCAAACGCACGAAAGCTTTCTTTGATTTTTGATTGTCGCAGGCAATACCAAACTGCAGTCTATAGAAATTTGCTTTGAGTCTAAAATCAGCCACCTCAAGAAACTTTTTTTCACGCATTTTTTGTATTCAATTGCAGATCTATCCCATATAAAATTTATTGTTAAACTATTGCCCCGAGGCTTGCTGTGGGGAACCGCTTGTAGTGCAATTAGGCTATGGAAACGCTTGAAAGACGGACAGTATAGTGCATATAAGAGATGCACTATCTTTTGTACGCCCATAAGCATAAGAAAAGCTATATTTGGGAATTTAGAGCATTGTAATGGCCTAATTCAAATAACAAAAGAAATTTGGTAACGCTTGCGAACATAGAGTTTGAGCAAGAATAATTACAGCTCTTCAATTTCCTCCGCTGATGCCGCGCGTCTTGCTGTGCGGAGGTTCATTAAATAAAGGTATTTTGCATTAAAATATTCCATTTTTTCTTCAAATTTTTTTTGAGATTTTAATATTGCCTGTGCGAAACTCTCAACCATTACAACATTCATTATTTATTTTGCTTCAGATAAATTCTTCTCTTATTTTTCTGCTTCAACTTTTCTTTTTGCTAGGCAATTTGTCAAATAGTACATCCAACGTCAAGATTTCCGTATAAATTACCGTGCCCGTCGGACAAAACCATATTTGCAACAGTATAAATCTCTACTTGCTCGCTTATTATTAAAAAGATATTCCTAATTTAATACACACTCCTTGCGTATAATCATTAGGTTCAATAAGCTTCTTCCATACAATCTTGCCATCAATTTTCACATCATATGAAGCCACATTAGACTCAAAGATATATTCCAATACCTAAAAAAGAGAGTATACTTACCCCTCCCCTTTTTTTAAGCTGAGAGATGGCGCAATTTCAAGTGATTTGGCTATAGTAACAATTAACTCAAGAATTTTTTTCATTTTAATACAGGGATCTCACTAAAAACCATTCGCACATTTTTAAGGAACAATCATAGAATTTATAACGTTAAATCCTGTGTATTGCCTCAACACTTCAGGAATCACTACAGATCCGTCTTCCTGCTGATAATATTCAAGTATTGCTGCAAAAGTCCTTCCAACGGCAACACCTGAACCGTTTAGCGTATGCAAAAGTTCTCTTTTTTTATCTTTATATTCCACTTTTATATTCATTCTTCTTGACTGAAAATCTTTAAAATTTGAACAAGATGAAATTTCTCTGTACATTGAACTTCCTGTAAGCCATACTTCAATATCGTAGGTTTTTGCCGATGAAAACCCCGTATCTCCTGTTGATAAAAGCATAACTCTATATGGGAGTTCAAGCAAGTCTAAAACATTCGCCGCGTCAAGAACAAGAGATTCCAATTCTTCGTTTGACGTTTCTGGTTTAACAAATTTTACAAGTTCCACTTTATTAAACTGATGATTTCTTATAAGACCCTTTGTATCTTTTCCGTAAGAACCGGATTCCCTTCTAAAACAAGCTGAATAAGAAACAAGTTTTTGAGGAAGCCTAGATTCGTCTAAAATATTGCCTCTGTAGATATTTGTTACCGGAATTTCTGCGGTTGATATCAAATACAAATCGTCGTTATGGCATTTAAATGCGTCTTCTGCAAATTTTGGCAATTGTCCTGTTCCTCTCATTGAAGCCTGATTTACAAGATAAGGTGTCATTATTTCTTTATATCCTTTTGTTTTATGCGTATCTAAGAAAAAAGAAATAATTGCTCTTTCTAAAGCGCAGCCCTCATTTTTCAAGATCGCAAAACGCGAACCCGCAATTTTTGAAGCTGTTGCAAAATCAAGAATGCCTAGCTTTTCTCCAATCTCCCAGTGCTGCTTAGGTTGAAAGGAAAGTTTTTTCGGTTTTCCGACAACTCTTATAACTTTATTAGCTTTTTCATCTTTACCTACAGGAACACTCTCGTCAGGAATATTGGGAAGTCCAAGGAGAAAGTCTTCTATTTGATTTTCAACCATTAAAAGCTGTTTTTCCTGTTCCTGAATTATATCTCTTAGTTTGTTGATTTCTGAAAGAATATCAATGGAAGGCTCTTTTCCTGCTTTTTTAAGTTTGCCTATTTCTTCAGATTCTTTATTTCTTCTTAGTCTTAAGTTTTCTATTTTGCTTATTGCATATTTTCTTTCTTTGTCCCATTTTAAAAGCTGATCGAAATTAACATCTTTATTTCTATTTAGCATCGCCTGCTTAACTGACATAGCATTTTCTCTGATAACTTTAATGTCTAACATTTTTTCTCCCATATTATTGTTATAGTTGATCAATCGGATCTCCAATTTCTCGGAGATTACAACTATATACTGTTTTAAATATTTGTATATTTTGCCTTTAAATCCCTAAGTATCTAGCAAAAAATGCCCTTAGTTTTTCTAATATCACAAGTTTCTTTTTGGCTCTTGCATTATCCTTTGAAAACATCGACACCGGCGGCAAGATGCTGGCAAACGCCTGCCCCGTTGTTTTTATTTCCCCGTCCCTAAAAGCGTTCTCCATAAGTCTTTTTGTTTCCTGCTCCTTTAATTTCTCAGATTTTATAATTTGTTCCAAGTCTTTAATTTTGTTTTCAGCAGCAAATTTATACCACGCTTCATAAACTTTCGTTTCGTTATTTATAGTATTAATAAACTGCTCTATAAGCTCTTTTTTGCTTCTCAGCTCCAAACTGGCATTTATTGTCTTTTCAATAGTAACTAGTATCTCTTTATTCTTCATATCGCCTTTATGATATTTAGCCACTAATTGTAAAATGTAATCGATGTTAATTTCCACTTGTTTAACAAGTTCCATTTCAAAAACAATATCATCATTAATATTTTCTTTATCCCCGTCTTTGCTTTTTCTTAACTTGTGGTATAAATCAATATATATGCTTTGGTAATCCTGAAACTCGCGCTCGCTTAAGATTTCGTTACCGGTAAAATCGTCAAAAGAGCTGAGAATGTTTTTTAACCTTAAAATCGCGCTATGTAATCTAATAAATTCTTTTTCTGCCTCTTCACCTATAATGTTTGATTGCAACGGCAATGGAAACTTTTCTGTTAGTCTTGCTATAAGCTCTGTATATCCCTGTTGATGTTTGCCGCTATTTTCCCAGCCTTCATAATACTCTCTGTAAGATTTTAACAACACTATCCCGCACGCATCTTTATTGCCAAATAAAGAAATTGCCTCATTTGTTGCCTGCTCTAAATCGCGGAAGCAAACTATATTTCCAAAAGTTTTAACAGAGTTTAAAATCCTGTTAGTTCTTGAAAATGCCTGCAATAACCCGTGTTGTTGCAAGTTCTTGTCAACCCACAAAGTGTTTAATGTTGTAGCGTCAAACCCTGTTAAAAACATGTTGCAAACTATTAACAAATCTAGCTCGCGATCTTTAACCTTTTGCGATAAATCTTTATAGTAATTTTCAAATTTGTCTGAAGAAGTATCATAGTTAGTTTTAAAACACTTATTGTAGTCCTCTATAGCATTCTCAAGGAAATCACGGGAATTTTTATCTAAACCGCTTGTATCAAAATCTTCCTCGGGCAATAGCCCGTTTTCCTGTTCTTCCTCATTTGCGCCAAAGCTATAAATTAATGCCGTTTTTAACTTTTGCGCTTCAGGCAAATCTGCCATTTGTTTTTGAAATTGGGCGTAATATTTTTTAGCCATTTCAATAGAGCTAACTGCAAAAATAGAATTAAACCCGGCAAGTCGGCGCGCTTTTAACTGATAAAAGCTATTCCTCTTGGTTTTTTGGTCAAAATGCTCCATAATATAGCTAACAACTTTACTTATTCTCTCAGGAGCGTTTTCTGCCTTTTTAATATCAATAGCTCTAACTTTCTTGTCTTCAATACCGCTTTTTATTTTAAGTGTGTTTACATAATCCATTCTAAAAGACAATACATTTTCATCATTAATGGCATCTACAATAGTGTAATAATGTAACTTTTTGCCAAAAGCTTGTTCTGTTGTCTTTAAGCGCGAGTTTTGGCCGCTGGCCGCATTTTTTGCAAAAATAGGCGTCCCTGTAAAGCCAAATAAATGAGAATTTTTAAAACTTTTTACAATTTCTGTATGCATATTGCCAAATTGAGAGCGATGACACTCATCAAAAATAATAACAATATGTTCGTTAAAAATAGCATGCCCCCTGTTTTGACTTATAAATCTGTCTAACTTTTGTATTGTGGTAATTATAATGCGAGCACTAGTATCTTCAAACTGTTTTTTTAATATGGCGGTATTAGTGTTGCTGCTTGCTGCGCCCTTTTTATACTTGTCATACTCGCGTATTGTTTGATAGTCCAAATCTTTTCTGTCAACTACAAAAAGTACTTTATCAATATAATCTAGCGAACTTGCAATTTGAGCGGTTTTAAAACTTGTCAATGTTTTCCCGCTGCCGGTGGTGTGCCATACATAGCCGCCAGCTTCCGTTGTGCCTAACTTCTTATAATTTGTAGAAACTTCAATTTTATTTAAAATCTTTTCCGTAGCAGCTATTTGGTAAGGACGCATTACAAGTAAACGTTCTTCCGTTGTAAAAACGCAATATCTTGTTAAAATGGCAAGCAGAGTGTGTTTAGAAAAGAATGTTTTGCCAAAATCCATTAAATCAGCAATTCTTTTGTTTTTTCCGTCTGCCCACCAAGACGTAAACTCAAAGCTGTTGCTTGTTTTTCCCCCTCTTAGATGTCTACCTTGGCCAAGCTCTTTTATATGTGCCCAGCGTGTTGTATTAGAATAATATTTTGTATCTGTCCCATTGGAAATTACAAAAAGCTGTACGTATTCAAACAGTCCCGCCTCTGCCCAAAAACTGTCGCGCTGATAACGGTCTATTTGATTAAACGCTTCTCTTATTGCAACACCACGCCTTTTTAGCTCTATATGCGCTAAAGGCAGACCGTTTACTAAAACGGACACATCGTATCGGTTTTTATAATTGCCCTCAACTTCATATTGGTTTATTGCTTGTAAAAAATTGTTATGTATATTCTTTATATCAATAATAGAAATATTTTTTATATTGCCGTCATCACATTTAAGCACAAAGGTACAATCTTCCTGTATTTTGCGCGTCTTTTCTTTTATCCCTTCATTTTGATTGGCAAGATAGGCTTTTAAAATTTGTTCCCATTCATTATCTGAAAAATTATAATTGTTTAATTTGCTTAATTGTTTGCGTAAGTTTTTAAGTAGTTCATCAGTATTTTTGATACCTAGATATTCATAGCCATTGTTTTGTAAAAGTTTTATAAAAGCGACTTCCAGCTCTGCCTCATTTTGGTATTTTCGCGCGAATTTATACTCTGCCGTGTATTCCGCCACCACAGTGCTTGCGCCGCCTTCTATAACCATATTGTATTTTATAGCTTGTTTATCTGTAGCTTTTTGCATTCTAACTCCACTTATTGCCTTTATTTCCCTTTCTTTGAATAGTAGCTACTGCAAGCCTTTTTATTGTTGAATTTAATCACTGTCTTTGCCTTTATTCCCCTTTGTTAAAAAGGGGTGGCAATGCCTAAAGCATTGACGGGGTATGCGTTTATATATTCAAATCAAGACTATAAAATGTTACAGGACGATCGGCGTTTGCAATGTGCATTTTTTGCACATTGCTTTTTTTAGAAATTTCTTTGTTTTTTAATATATTGCCTATATATGTTTGCTTACGCCGCTTCTATCTATTCCAAACAACTCAGCTATTTGTTTATGTGTAGCCCAGATATTATCGTTATAAAAATCCGCCTTAAGAGACATTTTTCCTTATCTATATGGTAAATAATTATTTCCATATTTTGTTTTTGTCGCATTATCATACTTCCTTAAAAGTTAATAGTCTATCTCTGTAATATTCATACTGCTTATGCCTGGCGTTAATTTCAGCAGGCAAACCTTCGCTTATGTCGCAAACTAATTTATCAAACTTATCTAATATAGCAACAATTCGTTTTTGTTCGGCAGGCACGGGCACGGGGACGATGATTTTTAATATATCATCTTTTCGCAAGTTTGTTTGATCTACACCGTTATCATATCGCAATAATTGTTTATTCCTGCTCAAAATATAAAACAAAAACCTACTATTCATTTCATTTTTGTTTTTTACAGTAAGCGAACAAATCCGTTGATTTAGTGTGTATCTCTTATCTTCATCAACATAGAAACACTTTGCTAATGCCTTTCCATTTGGTAAATCACTCATTACCATTAAAATATCATTCTTAAAAACAGGGCAAATCTGTGTATTTGAATGCTTTCTAATTCTTCCGTCAGCAGAAACAAACTTTGAATTAACAATGACAAAGTCTCCTTCTGTATCTATGTTTTTTTCATGTGCTTTTCCATTCATGAAATCAACAATTTGGCTTAAAAACTTATAACTTACAGATTGTGACAAATACAAGAGTTGATTACGATAATACTCGTATTGTTTTTTCCTCGCCTCAAGTTCCGTCTCAAGTTCCGTCTCAAGCTCTGTAAATTTATCCAGTATTCTCACTATTTCATTCTGCACTTCTTGCGGCGGTATCGGGATTTTAACTTTTTTAAATTTTGCCATGTCAACCGAAGCAAACCCTGAAATATTTGTATTGTTTTTGCACCATTCACCTAAAACAAAGCCATAATAATAGAAAAACTTCATATTAATATCATTAGGGCGATTCACTTTTGGTGTTAAAAAAGTGAATCGCTGATTCGCTAACGAATCAGCGATTAGCAAAGCGTGTTCGCCAATAGTTGCTGTTGTAGCCATAATTATAGAATTAGCAGAGAATAACCCACTATCTTTAACGGCTTCTGGCGTAATATGCTGAATTGAATCAGATAAAATCCTGCCGTTTTTTCTTATATCTTCCATTCTAAACCACGGTATTGTTCCATTAATCCAATATTCTTGTTTGGCTTTTGAGGGAGTATAACCATTTTTAATATAAAAAATATTCTCTAAAGTATCCCATTCTACACCATTAGGACAATACTTCTTTATAAGTTCGTCAATTTTACTCATTTATTTTCCTCATTGCTATTTTCATGTTCTTTGTCATTCCCACAAAAGCGGGAATACATTTAACATGGATACTCGCTTTCGCGAGTATGACAAACAAAGTCGTTACTTTGCAGGATAATATTAAGACCAGATTCTGTATCTTCACGCAAAATTCAAATAACATGGATACTCGCTTTCGCGAGTATGACAAATAAAGTCGTTACTTTGCAGGATAATATTAAGACTAGATTCTGCGTCTTCACGCAAAATTCAAATAACATGGATACTTGCTTTCGCGAGTATGACAAACAAAGTCGTTACTTTGCAGGATAATATTAAGACCAGATTCTGTATCTTCACGCAAAATGACGACAACAAAATAACTTTCTACCAATTTTTCAGTGGATTGATGACAAACAAAAAAAACGTCGCGCTTATTGCTGTTGTCATTCCCGCAAAAGCGGGAATCCATTTTTATACAAATCATTCCAATTTGGATTTATTTTTTCAATAAGCTCTATTTTCCAAATTCTATTCCATTTTTTTAACATTTTCTCTCTTTTTATTGCAGCATTAACATCGTTACAAGATTCACAATATACAAGTTTATACAAAGAATATTTTTTACTAAACCCGTCTATCATTTTATTTTTATGCTCGTATATTCTTTTTGCAATATTGCTTGTGACACCTATGTATAAAGTTCCTCTGGGCTTGTTGGTAATAACATAAACATAATATTGTTTTTCCATAGGTTATTTAATTTGGATCCCTCCATGATAGAGACATTCGGGTACAGGCTAACTTTTACGGGAATGACAAAAACAAAATGTAAATTTACGGCAAAGACACGCAATTAATTTGCTGCCTTTGGTATCAAGGCTAAGCCTTTACCACTTTTACAAAAATGGTAACTAAAGACAACCTGGATTCCCGTTTTTGCGCAAATGACAACAAAAGCAACAGCAACGGAAATTACTGCGTCAAGGCGAGTATGACGACAAGAGCGCTTGGATTCCCGCTTTTGCGCAAATGACAACAAAAGCAACAGCAACGGAAATTACTGCGTCAAGGCGAGTATGACGACAAGAGCACTTGGATTCCCGCTAAAGCGGGAATGACAACAAAAGCAACGATATTGGTGTTCTTTTCATTTTAATCCGCTCTCAATATCTGCAACGATTTTATCTATTTCTTTGCGAAGTTCATGCTCCCGGGCTACTATTTGTTTAATTTGCGCATTGAGCTTAACAATATCCACCAATTCCCTAGTGTCTTTCTGCTCCACATAGCTGCTAACGGCCAAATTGTAATCGTTAGCTTCAATATCTGCATTATTAACAAGTTTTGCAAAGTGTCTTATATTTTTACGCTCTGTAAATGTTTGTAAAATCTTATTTTGATTGACCTCTGTAAGTTTGTTTTTATTGCCGTCGCGCACAAACTCCGCTGAGGCGTCAATAAATAGGGTTTTGTTGTCAGTTTTATTTTTCTTTAATACAATAACACAAGTGGCTATACCTGTGCCAAAAAATAAATCCGGCGGAAGCTGAACAATAGTATCAATGAAGTTATTATCTATAAGATATTTGCGGATTTTTTGTTCCGCTCCACCGCGATACAAAACTCCGGGAAATTCAACTATTGACGCCGTACCGTTTGTGGCAAGCCAAGAAAGACAGTGCATAACAAAAGCAAGATCTGCTTTTGACTTTGGCGCAAGCACGCCGGCTGGTGTAAAACGAGGGTCATTGATAAGCAAAGGATTTGTGTCGCCGTCCCACTTAATTGAATACGGCGGATTAGTAACTATGGCTTCAAACGGTTCATCGTCCCAATGTTTAGGGTCTATAAGCGTGTCTCCGTGAGCAATATCAAAGCTTTCGTAGTTAATATCGTGCAAAAACATATTTATACGACAAAGGTTATATGTAGTGATATTAATTTCCTGTCCATAAAAGCCGTTGCGGACATTTTCTTTTCCCAAAATTTTAGCAAATTTTAGCAAGAGCGAGCCTGAACCGCAGGCAGGGTCATACACCTTATTAACTTCCGTTTTGCCTACAAGCGTTATTTTAGCAAGCAACTGGCTTACTTCCTGAGGGGTAAAGAACTCCCCGCCAGATTTACCTGCATTTGCGGCATACATTAGACCTCTTGCATAACTAAGTATTAAATTCAGAATTACAAATACCTGCAATCAAGTTAAATCGCAGTCCAAAGCGTCTTTTGCTATTACTTATCTATCTTTTTAGACTATTTTGAACCTTTTTA
>BNVV01000013.1 GCA_025998355.1 Endomicrobiia bacterium | reverse complement strand
TTACGTCTTTTGTTGTGCTTATTGTTTGTTTTTCATCTGCGTTTCCATCTTCTTTATTTGTGTCTTTTCCTTGTGTCTCAGTTTTAGTTTC
Source organism: Endomicrobiia bacterium (assembly GCA_025998355.1). Lineage (GTDB taxonomy): Bacteria > Elusimicrobiota > Endomicrobiia > Endomicrobiales > Endomicrobiaceae > Endomicrobiellum. The sequence continues at coordinate 21,108 of BNVV01000013.1, read as the reverse complement.
TTCATCTACACCTGCTGCTGTTTCATTTGTTAACTCGTCTTTATGCAGCTGCTGACTCAGTTCTGCTGTCCCAGCTCCATCTCCAGCTCCAGCTGACCGTCCAGTCAAAGAAAATATATCATCTGTATCATTTCCACCTGCTGCCGCTGCTTCAGATGTTCCAGCTCCAGCTCCAGTTCCATCTGTTGATCCAGCTCCAGTAGCATTGTCTTGCTGGCTATCTACACTTTGTTTATCTTTATTTTCATCTTTATTGTTTTCATCTTTATTGTTATTCTTGTCATTGTTTTGTTGGTCTTTACCATCTCCATTTTGTTTATCTTTATTTTCATCTTTATTGTCTTTATTGTCTTTGTTTTGTTTGTCTTTACCATCTCCATTATTAGCCATAGCCTCAACCGCAGGACTTACTATCATCCCAAACACTATCATTGCCATCACTACTTTTTTTGTTTCTGCTCTTGCTACCTTTTTTAGTGCTGCTGTTAGCGTGTCTTTTATTTGCATTTTCCCCTCCAATGGTTTTATCGTTATTTTTGCTTCTGTTTCTTTTTACTGCCTATACATCAAAGCTTCCATGCACCCCCTATTTTTAAACTCTCTATTAGTCCATACTCCACACATCTTTTATTTTAACTTCTTGCTTTGTCTCAGGCTACATCTCTCTCCTTTTGTCTTTTCTTACTTCTTACTTCCTTTCTCTTCTTTTCTTTTTTCTTACTTCTTTCCTTAAAATCTTTTTCTTGGAAATTAACATTCAAACGCTTAAATAACAAAATCACAACTACCTGCAAATAACTACTCTTTGTTTTTATAACATTAAAAATTATTCTTGCTATTTGAAATAATACAAAATGAGTATTTGTGCGTTTTTGGTTTGGTCAACTTGGATTTCAAGTAAACTACTCTCTAGATTTGTAACTTCTTGATTTGGCTAACTGCTACTAGATGGGTACTAAACTTTTTTACAATTTTGACTAAACTTAAAACTTTTAAAGCTTTACCTACAGACCACTAACTTAAGATCTTTGATACTGGATTTAATTTTTAAGTCTTTGATTCTTTGTTACATGAGTCTTTTGTGGTCTTCTTTTCGAGCTATGTGTATGTAATCATATTGGAACTTTATTTGCAAGCTTTCGTATCTCACAACGTTGAATTTGACTTTTGTTAAGAAAGACAGTGGATTGTACATACTCAAGCTTTATCTGTTAAATCTTTGTAGAATCTTGTATCAAATTTTGTCACAATAACAAAAAAGTTGTTAAATATCCATGTAACATTTGCGTAATATTTGTACGGCTTCAAAGCCCTTAAACCTTAAAAAGTTTCTTTAAATCCTTTAAATCAATCCCTTAAAAAAACCCAATTTGGATTGTGTAAAGTTCCTTTGATAAGGTAAAGGCAAAGGCAGCTTTACACAATCAGTTTATCAATCTGTTTCCACTGCTCCCCTTAACAATCTGAATATATCTCTTTGTCTGTCTTGGCGCTTTTTCTTCCATTTTTCTGTATCTCTGCCTCTCTCCACTTTACCGCACTAACTCTATCTTGTCGTAAAAAGCATCACTTACTAAAAAACAAAGACATGGCAACAACGACTCGCTTTTTTAGTTTTAGAGAAACCTAGAATATACGCCTTTCATGCGTTTGTTATGACCTGTGACTAATTATTGCAATCATCTAATCGGAGTCCCGGTTAACCTCACAAGGCTTCTAAACTCCTTTATAAGTTTTAATGTAGTTTCGCCCGGCTTACCGTCTCCAATTTGTCTTGAATCAGCGATTACTACAGGTATTATTTCCGCTGCAGTACCTGTCAAAAAACATTCATCCGCAGTATAAACGTCATAAGTGCTAATGCGTTCTTCTTTTACAGGAATTTTCAATTTATTTTTTGCAATTTCTATGGCAGCGCCTCTTGTTATTCCTGCTAACGCGCCATCTGATGGCGAAGGCGTATAAAGAATGTCGTCTTTTACCAAGAAAATATTATCACCTGTACATTCAACCACATATCCTTCAGAATTTAACATTATAGCTTCCATAACACCGCTTCTTGTTGCCTGTATTTTTGCAAGTATATTATTCAAATAATTTAGAGATTTTGTATTTGGACTTAAAGAATCTTGTCTTATTCTTCTGATAGAAACTGACACAATTTCCATACCATTGTTATAAAGTTCTTCAGAATACAACGAAATACTATCCGCAATAATTATTACAGACGGCATAACGCAATTTCCTGGATCGAGACCTAAATTTCCACAACCTCTCGTAACTACAAGCCTCATATAAGCTTCAGAAAATTTATTTGCTAAGAAAGTTTTGATAACAGCTTTTTCCATCTCTTTTTTATCAATTGGTATTGTAAGATTAATCGCTTTTGCTGAATCCCACAATCTATCCAAGTGTTCTTTTAATCTAAAAACTCTTCCGTTATATGCTCTTATTCCTTCAAAAATACCGTCTCCATAAAGCAAACCGTGATCAAATACAGAAATTTTTGCATCTTCTTTTTCTACAAGATTCCCATCAAGATAAATTTTCATATCCATCTCCCTTTATATCCATCGATAAGCGCATATACTTACATAATCGGCTGACTTTACACCCGTCTGTTGTATCAAAAAAAATGTCGCAAATCAACAAATTATATTCTGACCACGAAAAACATATGCTTTATTGGTTGTCGTCGCAATTGTTCCCTCAAATGCGAAGTGAAGCTAACAGCAATAAATATTTACGCAAGAGGCCTATTATTTTTTTTTATAGATGCAACTGTCATAGAAGCTATACCTTCACCTCGACCGAGAAATCCTATTTTTTCATTTGTAGTTGCTTTTATTCCTATTCGCTCTTTCTTTAATTTGATAACTTTAGAAATATTTGTTTTCATTTCGGCAATAAAAGGATATATTTTTGGAGCTTCAGCCACCACTGTAATATCGACATTATTAATAGAAAACTTCTTTTTCTTTAACTTCTTATAAACTATCTCTAAAAGACAAACACTTGAAATATTTTTATATTTGGGATCCGTATTAGGGAAGAAATGACCTATATCGTTTAATCCTGCTGCGCCAAGCAGCGCATCCATTAATGCATGTACAAGGACATCCGCATCGCTGTGCCCGTCAAGCCCTTTGGTATTTTTTATTTTTACGCCGCCTAAAATAAGTTCTCTGCCTTCTTTAAACCGATGAACATCGTATCCAAATCCTACGTACATTTTTCTTATCCTCAAACAATAAATTTTTAAGATTTTAATAATTTTTCAGCTAATGCAAAATCTTGCTTTGTTGTCACCTTAAAATTTGGAAACTTTGTTTCAACAGCAGAAACTTTAATTTTTAGATTTTCTATTAACTGCGAATCATCAGTAATATTTGTAGATATTTTTTTAGAATAAGCTTTTTTAAGAAGAGTACTTTTAAAAATCTGTGGGGTTTGGGTGTTTCTTAAAAAACCTCTGTTTAAAGTTTTTAATATTTTATTGTTATTTGTGACTAATTTAATGGTATCTTTGGTTTTTTCAACCGCAGTAGCCGCTTTTGTTTTTTTAGCTTCTTTTAGAACAGCTAGGATATCCTTCTTCGATATTAAAGGTCTTGCAGCGTCATGCACGGCAATAAAATCAATATCATCTCTAACGAGCGCGAGCCCGTTTTTGACCGAATCAAATCTTTCTTTGCCTCCTGATACGCATTCAAAACTTGTTTTATATTTTGCGATCAAAGATTTGAGAATATTTGAAGGAACAACCACAATTATTTGTTTAAAATTTTTTATTGACAAAAACGCGTTCACGCTCGTTAGAGATGATATTGATTTTATTGCCGTGCATGACGCTGCAAGACCTTTAATATCGAAGAAGGATATCCTAGCTGTTCTAAAAGAAGCTAAAAAAACAAAAGCGGCTACTATTATTGCGGCATTTCTCATATAAATTCCTCTGTAATGTTTCTAAAAAATTACTCTTCCTGCTGGCGTAAACACTGCAGATGTTATAGTTAATACAAAGACAAAACATCTGTCCTTGCCATATAACAAATACAACCGCTCAAATCAACCATGACTATTGCGCCAAAACAAGATTATAAAATAAATTTCTTGAAAAGTTGTTCTGCAATTTTAGTGTCAGGATGTTTTCCTGTCCATATTTCGAAAGCACAAGCGCCTTGATGAATTAGCATTCCTTCCCCTGTAAAAATTTTTAATCCATTATTCTTTGCAAACTTTACGAAAGGAGTTATCTTGTTATAAATTAAATCGTATATAATCAAACTATTTTTAACTTTACCCACGTTAAACGGTAAAACATCGTCTTTTTTCATACCACAGGAAGAACTGTTAACAAGCAAATCTATTTTGGGGAGAATATCTGCTACTTTAGTTATATCGACACTTTTTATTCTAAATGTTTTTGCAAGGTACTCGGCTTTAGCTAATGTTCTGTTTGCTACATATATATTCTTTGCCTTAACAGTTTTTAACGCATACGCTATTGCTCTTGCAGCACCACCAGATCCTATTATCAACACGTTTTTATTTTTTAAATTAACTTTTTTTGAATCTAAATCACAAATAAATCCAAGATAATCGGTGTTGTATCCATAAAGTTTACTGTTTTTAACTGCAACTGTATTTATGCTTCCTATTTTTTTCGCAGATTTATCTATGGTATCAACGTATTTCATTACAGTAACTTTGTGCGGCACTGTTACATTAAAACCGCTAAACTTTAGAATCTTTAAAGATTCTATCGTTTTTTTAAGATTTAACATATCCGGTTCAAAAGCAAGATAAGCACAATTTAACTTCTCTCTCTCAAACCATTTATTCTGCATCTGTGGTGAAAGTGAGTGTTTTACTGGATACCCCAAAATTGCAAATAGTTTTGTTTCGGTATTTAGCATTTAAATCCTTACATACATCAGAGGCATTGCTCTGTTTTTAGTATTAAGATCCATAAAACATCCTATCGCCGCTTTGCTAGTTTGCCTAGTGCTTGTATATATTTTCAAGCGATCGCAAATGTACCAATACAGAAGCTAGTCGGCTATTTAATCTACCATTTTTATTTTTGTTTTGGGATAAAAATGCTCTAAAATTTTTTTATATGTTTTTCCTTTTTCAGCCATACCTTTAGCGCCCCATTGGCATAAACCAAATTTATGTCCATAGCCTTTGCCTTTAAAATAAACTTTATCGCCTTTTACCTTAATAGAGTCGAAGGTATGGCTTTTTATTTTATATTCGTCAATCGCAAGACGAAATTTATAGGCATTTAACATTGTTTTACCTTTGGAATGTATTATTTCAAGTTCTTTTGCTGCGCCTGCTGGGGTTTTTCCTTTAATTTTTATCTTCTTTATTTTGCCGATGTTATTATTTGCAAGTTTTTTGCTTATTAGATTTGCGTCTATCTCTTGCTCCCATTTTGCATATGGAGCTTTACGACAATAACCGCATTTTACACCTTTTAAGTAAGGCTTTTCCCAATCCCACACATATTTTGGATTGTCTGTACGACCTCCGCAATTAGAGTGAAAAAGTGTTTGGGCAAATTCACCTTCATATGTTAAAACTTCTCCTTGAGTTTCTCGAACGGCTTGATCTGTTGCATGAACCTCACCGCTTAGCCCCCCGTAAACCTGACAATGCGTCGTAGCGCACACATTAAATCCCTGATGCGCATGTCTGCTTAAATTACTAAGCGCATATGTTCTGCTTATAACAGCTTGCGCTTTTAAGGCTTCTTTACCAGAGGCAGAGCCTATCTCTTTTGGCAAAACACCTTTTACATAGTCTTCTATAGTTAAAATATTAACGACATTTATCTTGTTACCCGATTTTATTAATTTTAAATACCCCTGATATGGCTTAGAGTTAGCAAAAATTATACCGTTAGAAGGATTGATCTTTACAGGCAAAGATAATTCGTACTTCTTCATCTTAACACCTTTTGCCGAACGAGAAACATTAACGGTGCCTTTTGTAAGTTTCAATTTTCTGTTTGACGCGTCCAAAACATAGAAATCTTTTGAACTTCCCAACTCTAAAGATGTTGCATCAACCATTATACCTACAGCTATATTCTTTTGAACTTTGTTTATGCTGTATGCGTTTGTGCATAACAGTGCTAATAATGCGCATGTAAATATCTTTTTCATTTGTTATTGGCTCTCTAGACATTAGTACTATACGTGATTTTCCCCATTTTGCAAGCAATCTTTGTAAGTTCTTATTATAACCCAACAACAAACCAAACCATCCTTTTATTTTACTCTATCATCAAACGAATCTTTAAGATATTTCTATAGTCGACGCGCTCATTGTATATAATTTTATCACATAATCAAAATCAAACTAAAAAATGTTATTTAGACTTCTAAAAGTAAGGCTTCATAAGACATTTGCTCAAAAAAGCAATGTCATCATCAAAGACTATAAATTTGTTTATTTGCAAACATTTGTTAGGAAATTTGAACAAAATAGTTGTAAATTAGCGCGTATCCAGATATAGAACAATGCTTTTTGTGCCCCATAACCACATAACCGTAAAATTTGTTACAATTTTGCCTGGAGGTAAATACTATATGCAAAAACCTATTTTTATAAATAAACTTGGCTTATCCTTTCAAAATAAAATCTGTTTTGAAGATTTTTCGACGCAAATACAACCCGGTGCCCATATAGCAATTATTGGCAATAATGGGTCTGGTAAATCGTCTTTGCTAAAAATTATTAAAGGTGACTTAGCTACATATAGTGGCGAGATAGAAAACAATAAAGATGCTGTTTTTGGTTATGTACCACAGTTAATTTATGAGCACGAAAATTTAAGTGGTGGGGAAAAATTTAACAAGGTTTTAAGCGCTGCTTTTGCAATCAAACCCGACATCTTGCTTTTAGACGAACCGACAAATCATCTAGATTTAAAAAACCGTAAAGCCCTCATGAAAATGCTAAGTTTTTACAAAGGTACGCTTATTGTTGCATCCCACGATGTTGAACTTTTAAGAAATTCTGTCAGTACGCTATGGCATATAGACAATAGAACTATAAATATTTTCAACGGAAAGTATGACGATTATCTTCAAGCAATATCTCAAAAGCGCCAAAGCATTGAAGACGAACTCTATTCTCTTGCAAAAGAAAAGAAAGAAAACCATAAAGCATTAATGAAACAACAACAGCGCTCAAAAAAGAGCAAACAAAGAGGCGAAAAACTTGTTGAGCAAAAAAGATGGATTCCTGCCGTAGGAGATTTGAAAGAAAGTTCTGCAAAAAAAACTACAGGCAAAAAACAAAAAGCAATTTCAGATAAAAGAATTTTTTTAAAGACGCGTCTTTCAAGTTTAAGAATTCCTGAAGTAATAAGCTTAAGTTTTTCTTTAACAGCTAAAGATATAGGAACAAAAACAGTTGTTTCAATAAGCAATGGCGCTGCAGGTTATGAAGACAAAACAATTCTAACAAATATAAATTTGTCTGTTACAGGAAATGAGCATTTGGCAATAACAGGCGATAACGGTTCCGGTAAAACAACTTTGATTAAAGCTATTTTAAATTATCCTCAAGTTATAAAAACAGGCACTTGGGATTTACCACACATTGAAGATATAGGCTATTTAGATCAAAATTACAGCTCTTTAGACCCTTCAAAAACAGTTTTAGAAACAGTTATCGAGTCAACCTCTAAAAAAACATATTCTCAAACAAGAGATTTTTTAAATGACTTTTTGTTTAGAAAAAATGAGGAAATAAACAAGTTTGTTTCCGTTTTATCTGGCGGAGAGAAAGCAAGGCTTTCGCTTGCCAAAATTACGTTACAAACGCCAAAAATACTGCTCATAGACGAAATAACAAACAATATTGATTTAGAAACAAAAGAATATACTACACAGGTGCTAAAAGAATACCCCGGAGCAATGATAATAATTTCTCATGACACCGCATTTTTAGAAAATATAGGAATTAACCACACCTACTCCATCAAAATAGATAATTTTTCCGCGATCTCACGGTCTGGGCATTTTTAAGGATACAGATGTTGCTTTAAAATCTAAGCAACATTTACGCTGTATCATTTTTATCTTGATACTCCATTGTATTGTTCTGGGTTTCTCTAAAAACCCATTCCATCACTTTTCTTTCGGGAAAAATGATGCAAGAGCTAAATTCATCCCCCAACCTTGCGGCTGGGGCATTACGGTGGATTTAGCAAACAGTTAAAATGCATAATCTCATTTTGCTTCTCTTGTTTGCAAAAACTTATAAAATATGTAAACAACCAATATCCAAATTGGCAACACAATAACTTGCTTGACCATTCCAACTTGCGGTAGCGCCATGACAACCAAAATAAAAAGCATAAATGCAAGTGTTATGTAATTGGCGTAAGGATAAAACGGCGCAGGAAACAACGTTTTATGATTTTTCTGTTTAAACTTTATGTGAGATAGTGTAATCATCCCCCAATTAATAAGAACACACACAACAACAAAGCTCATAATCATTTTAAAAGCGTCAGAGCAATTTGGAATAAAATAATTTAGAGGAACCACTGAAAACGTTAAAGTTCCCGATAGATAAATTGCGGACGTCGGGATACCTCTTTTATTAGTTTTAGAAAAAATTTGCGGAGCATTTTTCTGCAAAGCAAGTCCATAAAGCATACGACTGTTGCTGTAAATACAGCTGTTATAAACAGACAAAGCGGCAGTTAAAACAACAAAATTTAAAGTTAAAGCGGCATACTTTAATCCTACTTTATCGAAAATCATTACGAATGGACTGTCTGATGCGCCTAAGTTGCTCCAGTGATACAACGATAAAAGCGTTACAAGAGAGCCTACATAAAAAACTATAATAAGGATTGCAACTTGATTTATAGCTTTAGGTATTGTTTTTGTCGGATTTTCAGTTTCTGACGCAGCAATGCCTATAGATTCAAGCCCACCGAAAGCAAAAGTAATGACAGGAAAAGCAGCGACAAGCCCTATGAGCCCATGCGGGAAAAATCCACTAAAAAGCTTATCTCCAACATGAATTCCTACGGTTGAAGCCTGCCATAAGTTTTTAATGGTAGCGCCTGCAACTAAATCGGGATTTATAAAAAGTATATACGCGCCTGCTAATATCATTGCGCAAATAGCAAACACCTTTATGGATGAAAACCAAAACTCTACTTCGCCACATGCTTTTACGGTTGTTAGATTTACGACATTTATGATCGCAAAGAAAAGTAAAGCTGCTTTCCAAGTGGCCAAATCAGGGAACCAATATTGCATATATGCGGCGGCGGCGGTAAGTTCAGTAATGCCCACCAAAATCTGTAAAATCCAACAGTTCCAGCCGGCTAAAAATCCCGAGAACTTTCCCCAATATTTGTAAGCAAAATAGCTTGAAGCGCCAGCGGACGAATCTTGCGTAGTCATCTCGCCAAGCTGACGCATAACTAAAAACGTCATTATTCCAGCAATCAAATATCCAAGTATTACAGAAGGTCCTGCTACAACGATTGTGTTTCCTGCGCATAAAAACAAACCTGTTCCGACTGCTCCACCAAGAGCCATAAATTGAATATGTCTATTTTTTAAATTCCGCTTTAAGTGACTTTCTTGAATCTGGATCATTGGCTTTTTTCCTGTTGATTTTTTTCTCGTTTACTGATTTTGTACCCAATATATACAATCAATATCCAAATTGGCAGCGCAATCGCTTGCTTTAGCATACCGCACTGAGGCGTTGCCATAATAATTACTACAAAGGCAAGAAATGCAAGAGCAATATAATTTGAATACGGATAAAGCGGAGAGCGGAATATTGTTTCGCAATGTTTAAGCTTTTTATTTTTTTTGAATTTTAAATGGGCTATCGACATAATACTCCAATTGATAATGGAACCTATAACTGAAAAATTTACAATTATTTTAAAAGCATTCGTCCAATTTGGAATAAAATAATTTAGAGGGACCACTAAAAATGTTAAAATTCCCGATAAAACAATTGCATATGTCGGTATACCTTTTTTATTAGTTTTAGAAAGAATTTTCGGAGCATTTTTCTTCAAGGCAAGCCCATAAAGCATACGACCGTTGCTGTAAATACAGCTGCTATAGACAGATAAAGCGGCAGTTAAAACAATAAAATTTAAAGCAGAAGCGGCATATTTAAAACCAAGCTTGTCAAACACCATCTCAAACGGGTTATCCTTTACGCTCAAGCTGCTCCAATGAAATAATGATAAAAGTACAACAAATGCACCTATGTACAGAATTAAAATATAAAGCATGACTTGGTTTACAGCTTTAGGGATAGCCTTTTCAGGGTTTTTCGTTTCTGCAGCTGATAGACCAATAAGTTCTAAACCGTCAAAAGCAAAAATTGCCATAGCAAAAGTTAGAGCAAACCCCATAGCCCCGCACGAAAAAAATCCACTGAACATCTTATCGCCGGCGTGAGGCCCAACGGTTGCCGCCTGCCATAAATTTTTAATGGAAGCTCCAGCAATCAAATTAGGGTCAAAGAAGAGTATGTATCCGCCGATTAAAATTATTGCTATTATTGCAATTATCTTAACAGACGAAAACCAAAATTCTATTTCTCCGTACATTTTTGCAGTTACAAGATTTGTTATGTTTATTAATACAAAGAAGATCAAAGCAAATACCCAAGTAGGCGTACCAGGAAACCAATATTGAGCGCATGCTGCTACAGCGGTAAGCTCTGCCATACCGGAAAGAACGTATTCAAGCCAATAATTCCACCCTGCTAAAAATCCCGGGAATTTACCCCAGTACGCATAAGCAAAATGGGCGGAAGAGCCTGCGACAGGTTCGTTTGCGCTCATCTCGCCAAGTTGACGTGCAACTAAAAATGATATAGTCCCTACCAATAAATATGCAAGAATAGCAGATGGTCCAGCCGAAGTAATCGCGTTTCCAGCACCCAAAAAAAGACCGGTGCCTATTATCCCCCCAAGTGCAATAAATTGAATATGACGACTTTGGAGATTGCGACTTGAATGAACTTTTTCTTCCATAAATACCTCTTTAGTTTAAAGAGCGCACTCATGCGAATAACACTACTCTGCAATTATATAGCAAACATAATAAATCTCGCAAATAAATTTATACAATGCCTATTATGTCACTAAAATATCTTGCAAAAGCGTTGCAAACGCAAGAAGTATCGCTCGATTTCGTATAAATCCTTGTACAACATTGCAATGTTTACCGTTTTTTATGGGACAACAACGCTAGACATGCACTCCTCTGCCCTTGGCTATGTGTCTTCTATATCTATCAGCAAAAAGCAAGTTTTATGCTTTATGTCTGGTGGTACCAGGCGATTTGCATTCCCTATGCCAACCGCGCAAGCCTTGGCTGAAAAGTAAAAACATTACAGCCAAGCAGTTATAGAGGATGTGGTGAACATTTTCTAAGCCCATGTGCCGTCATAAAAGCTTGAATGCTTGCAGTTTTTGTACCTCCTCGACTTGAATTTTTATTACTCACTTACAAAACATAGTCAGCTAGTCCCAGCTATTGCTATTTGGAATAACCATACACAATATCTTCAGGTTACAACAAAATGGCTCCTAAGCAAAATAGAAAAGGAGCCAGTCTATACAGCAAATTTAAAATGCAACTTTAAATTTGCTATGCAAATAACACCGTGAGATAATATCATAAATAATTCTAACACTCAAGTCCATGTAGAATCTCGTAACATATTGGACTAATTGGCATTAAGGGATAGCCAAAGAGTGATGAAGTGGCGTTTTGTAATTCAAGCTTTTGTGGCGCCTGACTTGAGCATTTTAGCTTCCGTGAAGTCTAAAAACCCATATTGGACTGTTTTTGTCGCGTTAGGATTAGGTTTACAGCTTGAAGATACAGCAAACTGCAAAAAGATGATTTTGTATATAAAAAATAGTCGTTTATTAAAAGTTCGTCATTGTTTTAGTTTGTTTGTCTTTGTTTGACAAAAGTCCAAAAAGATGATTTTGTATATAAAAAATAGTCGTTTATTAAAAGTTCGTCATTGTTTTAGTTTGTTTGTCTTTGTTTGACAAAAGTCCAATATGTATTTTTAGATTTTGCGTTTGACTTTTTATAAAACTTATGTTAGTTGTACTCTTGATGCTTCTTCCATATAGAGGCGGACGTAATGTTTCGCCTCCAGTTAGAATCACCGCAGGATGTGTTCAAATCCATCCTACGGACCTTATTCTCTTTCGATTCTCAAAGTTCAATTTTATGCTCGTGTAAAAGCTCTGTTGTTGCTTAAGTCTTTTTTTGCAAATGTCGTGCAGACCATCTTGCTTAACTTTTGTGATGTCAAGATAAAGTCACATATAAAATGAAGGCACCGTGAAAGCTTTAACAATTCAACTTGGTATATTTGGCAGAACAAACGTCGGTAAGTCATCCCTTATGAATTTCATAACGGACCAGAATACATCCATTGTTTCTGACATGGCAGGCACTACGACGGATGTCGTACACAAACAGATGGAACTCAATCCCTTAGGCCCCATAACTTTGTTTGATACTGCTGGCATTGATGATACTTCTGTTCTTGGAAGCGCAAGGATAGAAAAAACGCAAAGAGCTTTTGATTCTTCGGATGTTGCTCTTTTAATGTGCGAACAAGGAAAATTCGATAAATTTGAAAAAGATATTGTAGAAGAAGCTGATAAAAGAAAAACACCGTGCATTATTGTCATAAGTAAAACAGATTTACATCCTGTTTCCGAAAGGTTTCTTGAAAAATTAAAAAAATATTCAAAGCATATTCTGTTATTTTCAAGCGTTATGGTAAATAGAGATAAATTCCTCAATGCCTTGAAAAAGATTCTCGTAGAAGTTCTTCCTGACAATTATATAGAAAACTACTTATCTTTAAGAAATATAGTAAAAAAAGGTGACGTAGTTGTTTTAATTATGCCTATAGATTTAGGGGCGCCTCTTGGGAAAATAATAATGCCTCAGATTCAGACAGTAAGACACATTCTAGATTTAAACGCCGCTTCTTATATAGTTCAAGATACAGAATATGAAACAGCGTTACAAAACTTAAAAACGCCTCCTGTAATTGCAATAACAGATTCCCAGGCGATTAAAAGAGTAGCTGCAAAAACTCCCTCAAATGTTAAACTTACAACTTTTTCGATAATTTATGCAGCTGATAAATCCGATATTGTGGAGATGGCAAAAGGTGCGGCTGTTCTTTATAATCTTAAAGATGGCGATAATATTTTGATCTCCGAAGCTTGTACTCATCATGCTACTGCAGACGATATCGGCAGAGTAAAACTTCCAAAATGGATTAGAGAATATTCTAAAAAAGATTTGAAAATTAAATATGTTGCAGGACAAGACTATCCTAAAGATGTTTCAAATTATAAGGTTATCATACATTGTGGAGGGTGCACTTTAAACAGAAAAGGTATGCTTGCAAGACTAAACAAAGCTGCTGAAGCAGGCGTTTCAATAACAAATTATGGCATTGCGATATCTGTTTTTCATGACGTTATAGAAAAAGTTCTTGAAGTGTTTCCGGAAGCGTTGAAAGCTTATAAACAAGCGTTGAAAAATCGATAATAAATCTGATATAATCAGCAACGATGAGTATGCAAAATCTGTAAATAAAAAGGAGTTTGCACGTTATGAGAAAACCGTTAATGGCGGGAAATTGGAAGATGAATAAGACTATTTCAGAAGCTGTGAGTGTTGTTAAAGCTCTGAAAAGTGCGGTTGCTGATATAAGCGATGTTGAAATTTTGCTTTGCCCGAGTTTTGCGGCTCTTTATGCAGTAAACAATGAAGTTAAAGGGTCAAATATCAATATTGGAGCCCAGAATCTTTTTTGGGAAACTAAAGGTGCTTTTACAGGCGAAGTTTCTCCTGCAATGGTGAAAGATACAGGTTGTTCTTATGTTTTAGTCGGTCATTCAGAACGCAGACAATATTTTGGCGAAACAAATGAAACAGTCAATAAAAAAACAAGAGCGGCTCTTGCGATAGATCTTATCCCTGTGGTGTGTGTAGGAGAAACCCTTGCAGAAAGAGAAAGTAATGTTACTTTTCAAATTATAGAAAAACAGATAGAAGAAGGTTTGGCAGGTCTTACGCCCAAACAGGCATCTTTGACAGTTATAGCTTATGAGCCCGTATGGGCAATAGGTACGGGCAAAACCGCAACTCCGGATCAAGCGCAGGAAGTGCATGCTTTTGTAAGAAAAATATATGCGCAAATATATAAAGAGGCTGCTGATAAAGTAAGAATTCTTTACGGAGGTTCTGTAAACCCAGGAAATGTTTCAGAACTCATGAAACAGCCCGATATTGACGGTGGATTGGTTGGCGGAGCAAGCTTGGAAGCAGAATCTTTTGTAAAACTTGTTAAGTATTCCATAGCCAACTAGAACTAGCTTTATATTAGTGCATTGTGTTAGCGCAAATTGGAAATGTGATTTATGCAGGAAGTTTGATAATAAAATTACATGGCGGGAAATATATGGAGAAAATAAAAAAATTGGCATTTGGTACTGATCATACGTCAGTCGAAATAAGAAATACTGTAAAAAGGTATTTAGAAGAAATGGGCTACGAAGTTGAAGATTTTGGTTTTAGCGGAAGCGGAAGTTGTGACTATCCTGATTATGCCTTGAAAGTCGCAGAAGCTGTTGTAAATAGGAAAGCAGATAAAGGTATTCTTGTATGCGGGACAGGAATAGGCATGTCAATTGCATGCAATAAGGTTAAAGGCGCGATTGCGGCTGTTTGCTGGAATGAAGATACCGCAAAACTTGCTGCTCAGCATAACAGAGCAAACATTTTATGTTTAGGATCAAGAACTGCAACCGTAAGCGAAGTTTGTCATATGATAAAAATATTTCTTGAAACTCCATTTGAAGAAAGACACATGGGGAGAATAGTAAAAATAAAGGAAATTGAGAATAGCCAGAGCAGTAAGAATAACACGAAAGACACATCGGTTACAGAGAACTTAGACTGATTTCTCTGGAAATACATCGATTCGGTTGCAGCTGGATCCGGGAGGGTGTTTTTAATCATGGATGTGATAAAAATTCGTGGGGCTAGACAACACAATCTAAAGAACATAGATATTGATATACCAAAAAATAAACTTGTTGTTATTACAGGTTTGTCGGGTTCGGGAAAATCTTCCCTTGCTTTTGATACGATTTATGCCGAAGGTCAGAGAAGATATGTTGAATCTCTATCCGCTTACGCAAGACAATTTTTGGCAGTTATGGACAAGCCTGATGTAGATATTATTGAAGGTTTGTCTCCAGCGATATCAATAGAACAAAGAAACTCATCTCGCAATCCACGCTCTACAGTAGGAACGGTAACAGAGGTTTATGATTATCTTAGACTTTTGTTTGCAAGAGTAGGCGTTCCTCACTGTCACAAATGCGGTAAAATAATCCAACCCCAATCTGCGCAGCAGATAATTGATGCAATTATGGAACTACCTAATTCAACAACAATTCATATACTAGCCCCTCTTATAAGAGGAAGATCTGGTACATATGAAGAGCTTTTTTTGCGTCTTGCAAAAAAAGGATATTCCAGAGTAAGAGTTGATGATAATATTTACATGCTTGACGAAGATATAAAATTAGATAGGTATAAAAAACACACTATCGACATACTAATAGACAGAATAAAACTTAACAAAAACTTGCGCTCCAGAGTGGCAGATTCAGTTGAAACTGCTTTAAAAGAGTCGAAAGGCACAGTGACTGTTACCGTAATGGAAGACTCTAAAGCTGTATCAGAAACAGTTTACAGCCAACAACACGCCTGTATAGACTGTGGAATAAATCTTACTGAAATAGAATCGAGGTTATTTTCTTTTAATTCCCCGTTTGGAGCTTGCTCTGAGTGCGGCGGGCTTGGAAGTAAAATAGAAATTGACGAGGATTTAGTAGTACCTGATAAAAACCGTTCGGTAAAGCAAGGCGCGATTATTGCATGGTCGGAACCGATAACAACAAGAACCAGCAGATGGAAAAGTAGCTGGGGCGGATATTATTGGAAACTTTTAACAGAAGCGGCAAAAAAGAATAAAATTCCATTAAATATTCCCTGGAAAAAACTTGCAAGGAAACAGCAGGAAATTCTTTTATATGGACATGATGATTTTGAAGGCGTTATAACAAACATGCAGCGTAGATATAACGAAACAGAATCTGCCTTTGTAAGAGAAGAAATTCATAATAGGTATATGGGAAAAAGAATTTGTCCATCATGTAAAGGACAAAGACTTAGGAAAGAAGCGCTTTCGGTTTTAATTGATGATAAGTCAATTTCAGATATTACAAAAATGTCCATTGAAAAAGCACTAGATTTTTTTAACAACATTAAGTTTAATGAGAAGGATAAAATTATAAGTAACACTATTTTAAAAGAGATATGTGGAAGATTACAGTTTTTGAATAATGTTGGTTTGGGGTATTTAAGTTTAGGGAGGGAAAGCGGTACTCTTGCAGGCGGCGAAGCGCAGAGAATACATTTGGCTACTCAAATAGGTTCAGGTCTTACAGGTGTTTTGTATGTGCTTGACGAACCGTCTATAGGTCTTCATCAAAGAGATAACAATAAACTTTTAGAGACTTTGATAAGACTTAGAGATCTAGGAAACACTTTAATTGTCGTTGAACATGATGAAGATACAATGAGAATCGCAGATTACATAGTAGACTTAGGTCCTGGAGCGGGAGTGCATGGTGGATATATAGTGGCGCAGGGGAATGCGGAAGAAATAGTTAAATATAAAAATTCTTTGACGGGCCAATATTTAAAAGGAACTTTAAAAATACCTATACCTAAAAAAAGAAAACAACATTTGGATAAATGGCTTACTATTGAAGGCGCTCAACAATTTAATTTAAAAAATATAAATGTCAGTATCCCTCTAGGTCTTTTTGTATGTGTTACAGGTGTATCAGGCAGTGGAAAATCCACTTTAGTGCATGAAGTAATATATAAAAATTTAGCTCATAAGTTCTACAGAGCAAAAGAAGAACCGGGCAAATTTAAAAATATGGAAGGGCTTGAGAATATAGACAAGGTTGTTATTGTTGACCAGTCCCCTATTGGAAGAACGCCAAGATCAAATCCTGCGACTTATACGGGTGCGTTTTCTATGATAAGAGATTTATTTGCACAAGTTCCCGAAGCGAAAGCAAGAGGATACATGCCCGGCAGATTTTCTTTTAATGTAAAAGGCGGCAGATGCGAAAACTGTCAGGGAGATGGAACTTTAAAAATTGAAATGCAATTTTTGTCTGATATTTACGTCAAATGTGATGTTTGTGATGGTGGAAGGTTTAACGAAGAAACTTTGCAAATAAGATATAAAGGCAAGAATATAGATGAAGTATTAAATATGACAATAGAGGAAAGCGCTAGGTTTTTTGAGAATATTCCTATGCTTAGAAGAATTCTATCCACTCTTGAAGACGTGGGGCTTGGATATATAAGAATAGGACAGCAAGCCACAACTCTTTCGGGCGGTGAAGCCCAAAGAATTAAACTTGCTGCAGAACTTTCAAAGAGAGCCACAGGGAGAACAATATACATTCTTGACGAGCCTACTACCGGTTTGCATTTTGCGGATGTAGAAAAACTTCTTGAAGTGCTGCAGAGACTTTCATACGCAGGTAACACGGTACTTGTTATAGAACATAATCTTGACGTTATTAAAACTGCTGACTGGCTTATTGATTTAGGTCCTGAAGGTGGTGAAAAGGGCGGTAAAATTGTAGCAGAAGGAACGCCTGAAGATATAATGAAAAGCGCTAAATCATTTACAGGTCGTTATTTAAAAGAGCATATTAATCGTCATAGATAACTTTTTTGTCAATTACAAATGTTTAAGGGGGAATAAAAGCAAAACATTCTGTGGCAGTTCCTCTTTTTTGCAAAAAAGGAGTGGCAGGTGTAGCCTAGCGGGGTATTTACTGTTTGCTTTTTCCAAACTACTCATAAGTAGAACTATATGCTTTAAGAGAGGATGTAAAATGTTATTAAATTTAATAGTAAATGCGATTATTTTTGGTGTTTTTTATGCATTAATATTTTTGCTGATTTTTAAGATAAAAATGTTCAAAATGAATTTTGTGCCTATGTTCTTTTTTACTTCAATCATGTACGTTGTTATTACTTTGCTTTTAAGGAGATTCGTTAGGTTTTAAAATGGAAACAAATTTGACAAAAGCCCTTTTAGAAGATTTAAGACATTATAAAGACGAAGTTTTTGCAAGATATTATGCAAAATATTTTCAGACGTATAAAGGTGGTTACGGCGAGGGCGATTTTTTTTGGGGAATTAAAGTTCCACAACAGAGGGTTATAGCAAGAAAATATTGGGAAAGTATAGATTTAAAAGAAATTGAAGAATTGTTACAACATAGAATCCACGAAGTAAGATTTACCGTTTTGATGATTCTAGTTGAAAAATATAAAAAAATTAATAGTGATGGCAAGTCTAGTATTGTGAAAATGTATTTGAGAAATTCTAAATACATTAACAATTGGGATTTGGTTGATTTGTCTGCGCCTTATATTACTGGAGACTATTGGAATAATAATTCTTTAAAAGATTTTTGGATGTATGCAAAATCCGGATATCTTTGGAAAGAAAGAATTGCAATGCTTTCTACTTTTTGCTTTATAAAACAAAAAAGATTTGACGAGACTCTAGCGCTTGCAAGGATGTTTTTGAATAATAAACATGATTTAATGCATAAAGCGTCCGGATGGATGCTTAGGGAAGTTGGAAAACGCGATATAAAACCACTTGTTTTGTTTTTAGACAAATATTCTCACGTTATGCCGAGGACAATGTTAAGATATTCAATTGAAAAGTTATCTCCGGAAAGAAGAAAACGTTACATGGAAAAATAATAAGCCCCTTTTTCAAGACTAAGGAACACAATACCAATGGATGGATTTGGATTTATATATGGTTTCAACACTTTTGTAAGTATTTTGTAAGTCCTTATTGCAAACTATAAATAAAAATTTATGCATAATTAATTGCATAATCGAAATAAAAAATGTCAAAAGTTAGGCGCTATTAAAGAGGTTTTGCAAGATATTGAAAAAGACATAATCATAAGAGTCTCTATGCAAGAGATGTCCAATGTAATGACAAATGAGCATAAAGAAGTTTTCAACAAGAATGAATATCAAGGAACATTTGGAAGATGCAAAAAGACAGCAGAGCAGGGAGATGCTCCCTCTCAGCATAATTTAGGGTTGATGTATCGCAAAGGAGATGGAGTAGAAAAAATTATAAATAAAGCATTAACTTAAGTACCTAAAAATAGACTTTTAAGCAAAGTTCTTTGTTCGGGAACGCACCTTAATAGAAGAAAACGCTTTGACTTTGAGATTTAATTTGATAACTGGAATATATAATTTTAAGACCGTAGGTTTGAAAAAGAGGTTTAATGATAACAAAAGATTTAATTTTAAGAATTTTTTCTGCTGCAAATATTTTAAGATGGAATGATCATATACGCCCGTTTGATTTCTTTGAGCTCGATAAGCAAGCCCATAAAATGATAATTGCTTACATAGTTGCAAAATTTGAAGAAGAAGATGGTAAACCGGTCGATTGGACAAAACTTATTGAAGGTGGAATTTTCGAATTTTTTCAGAGAATAGTGCTTACAGATTTAAAACCTGAAATTTTCCGTGAAATAATGTCAAAAAAAGAAAAAGAATTAAACAAATGGGTAATAGAAAACTTAAATAACGACCTATCGGCTTTAAATGGAGATTTTGGTAAGAGGTGTTCCAGATATCTTTTGGATACAGATTATGCCTTACACGAAAAAAGAATTTTAAGCGCAGCTCATTGCCTATCAACGAAATGGGAATTCACTATAATCTATCCGTGGAATTCGATGATTTATGGTATAGAAAAAACAAAACAGGAAATAGAAGAGAGTATTGCTATTTTTGATGATTTATCAGGTATAAGAAAATTAGTAATAAACAGAAAATATTATGGATTTTTAGATTTGTGCGGTCAGTTGCGGTTTCAACAAAGATGGGCGCAGGCTTTTAGAATACCAAAGACAAGTGTGTTGGGTCATATGCTTACAGTAGCGTTCTTTTCATATATACTGTCAGTGGAAATGAATGCTTCAGAAAAGAGAAGGTATAATAATTTTTATTCTTCGTTATTTCACGATATTCCCGAGATTCTTACAAAAGATATAGTGTCACCTGTAAAATCTTCAATATCAGGATTGGAAGATATCATAAAACAATACGAAAAGAAACAAGTTGATGAAAAAATTCTCCCTTTAATTCCGCCGGGTTGGCATTCGGAAATGCAATATTTTATAGAAGATGAATTTTCAGATAGAATTATTGAAAACAATAGCGTAAAAAGAGTTGACAACGCAGCATGTTTTGACGACAATAAATATAATGCTGTTGATGGAACTTTAACTGAAATATGCGATAAGTTGTGCGCATATATTGAAGTTTCAATGGCGTTGGAATACGGTATAAAATCTCCAGTACTAATTAAATCTAAGCAAAAACTTTATGATAAATATACTGGAATTCGAAAGAATAAGTTGGATTTTAAACAATTGTTTGATTATTTCTGTTAACAAAATAATATCTAGAAAATAGTATTAGACCTCTTTACAAACTGTTCATCTATAAGTAATTTTCCCGCGGGCATTTGCAAGAACACAGATCTTGCTTTAAAATCTGCCCTATATCATTTTTTCATTGATAGTATTGTTTTGGGTTTCTCTAAAAACCCATTCTATTATTTCCCTCTTGGAAAAAATGATGCAAGGCTAACTTCATCCCCAACCTTAGGCATTGTTCTGATTTTGGCGCTAAAGACATAAAAAATCCTTATATCAATAGACCTCTTAATAACTAACATATAAAAGCACAATAGAAGTACTATGAAACAGAAAAAGAAAGCAGGCGGGTCAGATGGAATGGGTTTAATATTAATGGGAGTAAAGAAAGGGACGTTTGACAAAACAGTAAGGATAGCAAGGAGTAAGAAAAGAAA
>BNVV01000012.1 GCA_025998355.1 Endomicrobiia bacterium | reverse complement strand
AAAAGGTTCAAAATAGTCTAAAAAGATAGATAAGTAATAGCAAAAGACGCTTTGGACTGCGATTTAACTTGATTGCAGGTATTTGTAATTCTGAATTTAATACTTAGTTATGCAAGAGGTCTATTGTTTAAAATGATTTTGAATAAAATGGATTACGATTCAGGTTCTATAAGTATGCCTAAAAACTATAAACTTGGATATCTTGAACAGCATATAAACTTTACAAAAGATACCGTTGTAGGTGAAACATGCCTTGCTTTGCCCAAAGATGAGAAAGACGAAAAGTGGAAAGTGGAAAAAATTCTTTCAGGATTAGGCTTTTCGTCAAGCGATATGTTGAAAAATCCTATGAGTTTTTCAGGCGGATACAAAATACGTATAAACCTTGCAAAAGTTTTGTTATCTAGCGCTGATATGCTTATGCTTGACGAACCTAACAATTATCTTGATATTGTTGCCATAAGGTGGCTTAGCAGTTTTTTACATTCATGGAAGGGCGAACTGATGTTAATTACGCATGACAGGAATTTTATGGATAGCGTTGTAACGCATTGCGCGGCAATACATAGAACAAAAGCAAGAAAAATTGAAGGTGGTACGCAAAAGCTTTATGAACAGATAGAAAAAGAAGAAGAAATATACGAAAAGACAAGAGGGAATGTTGAAAAGAAAAGGAAACAAACTGAACTTTTTATAAGACGTTTTAGGGCAAAGGCTAGGCTTGCGGGTATGGTGCAATCGCGTATTAAATCTTTGGAAAAACAAAAGAGTTTTGATGAATTAACAAAAATAGAAAATTTAGATTTTTCTTTTTTTGGATTGGATTTTCATGCGGCAAAGATGCTTGGCGTTCATAACTTAACTTTTGGATATACTAAAGATAATCCTCTAATAAGTAAGCTTAGTTTTGACGTTTTAAAGAGAGATAGGATTTGCATTATCGGAAAAAATGGCAAGGGCAAATCTACACTTTTAAAGTTGATAGCTGAAAGATTAATGCCGTGTGACGGCGCTATAAAAAAACATCCTGATTTAAAAATGGCATATTTTGTACAATCTGACAGCGCGAATTTGAATCCGCAGAATACTGTTTACGAAGAAATACTTAGTACAGATAATAAATGTCTTCCTCAAAGAGCAAGAAACATTGCGGGATCCGTTATGTTTGGCGGAGATGATGCTTTAAAAAAGATTGGTATTTTGAGCGGCGGCGAAAAGAGCAGGGTTTTACTTGGGAAGATTTTGGCAAATCCGTGTCATCTCTTACTACTCGACGAACCTACTAACCATCTTGATATGGAGTCTTGCGAGAGTTTAATAGATGCTATTAACGAGTTTCGGGGTTCTGTGATTATGGTTACGCATAACGAAGAAATTTTACGCAAGGTGGCTGCTCAACTTATAATTTTTGACAGAGATAGTACCTCGATTTTTGAAGGAACGTATCAAGAATTTCTTGACAAAAGGGGGTGGGAAGATGAAGGTTCAAAATTAAATACCAAATTTTCGCAAAAATCACACGATGCAAAAAGTAAAGATGAAATAAAAAAGTTACGAGCTAAAATTATACGGGAAAAATCCAGGATTTTAAATCCTCTTGAAGAAAAAGTTAGGACTATTGAAAAAAATATATTTGCTAAGGAAAAGGAATTTAATTCAAATACAGAAAAACTTATTGCGGCTGCTGTAGGGGGCAATGTTTCTTTTTTGTCTGAAAGCGCAAAGCTAAATAAAATTCTTAAATCAGAAATAGAAACCTTATATACAGAATTTGCTTTTAGCGTTGATAATCTTGAACAAGAGTCAGAACGGTTTAGAAAAATGATAGAAAAAATAGAAGGCAATGTTTGAAAAATATGGATTGATCAACTAATTTTATATTGACAGCCGCGTTAACTCAAAAGTAGATGCAATGCAAGGCGGACCGACGAAGCAATAGCTGTCCCTATTGCTAGGAAGTCAAACGATGCAGAGCGCTATTTTTGCGCTAATACTACGGGCTATGTACCTTTTCGGTAAATTTTGTCTGTTTTATTTGGTCAATATGTTCAATATTGCTTCTCGCTCTCATAAAACAGCTAAAATTTCCTCGAAAATTTAAGTAGCGCAGTTGTCAATATAAAGTTAGTTGGCTATAGTACTAAGAGTTGAAAATAAAAGTTAAGGATAGGCACTATGCATATTTTTACAAAAATTAGTGGACAATTGTTAAGCAATGTAAATCCAGAAGTCTTAAAAAGAATTAAGCAGTTGTGGTTGCAGTATGTTTTACCGCAATGGAAGCTTTTGGCTCTTTCTGTAATTTTTATGGGGTTATATGCTGCACTAAGCGCTTGGTCTGTCAGTTTGCTTAAACCTGTTTTTGATGAAGCGTTCATAGCTAAAAATAAAGATATTCTTCTATTGGTTGCGGGTCAAGTTATAATTGCTTTTGGCGCAAAAGGGTTTGCTCAATATGTACAGGGTGTTACTATGACAAAACTTGGAGCAAATTTTACAAGGCAGTTGCAGAGGGATTTGTATGATGAGATTATTGCTCAAGATCTAGAATTTTATCATAATAATAACTCAGGCAAGCTCTTGGTTTATTTTATGGGCGATTTAAACATGATAAGAGATGTTATAATAAATACTGTAACAACGCTTGTCAGGGATGTATGTTCTGTAATTTTTTTAATTACACTTATGTTTTGGAAAAGTTTTGACATGGCTATAGCTATGTTTGTGCTTTTTCCTATAGGTTTTTATCCCATAGTTTATTTTGGTAAGAAAGTGAAGAGTATCTTCCACAGTCAGCAGAACTCTTTTGGTAATCTTTATGCGGTTCTTGCGCAGTCATTTCAGGGAATTAAAATTGTAAAATCTTACAACATGGAAGCTGCTGAATCAGAAAAGGTAAGGGGTAGCGCTAATGCTATTGCAAATATTGAAATCAAACTAGCAAAGAATAATAATATTTTAAGTCCACTGATGGAATTTTTTGGTGGTGTGGCGGCAGCCGGGACTCTTGCGTATGGTGGATATAGAATTATGCACGAAACGCTTACTACCGGTGATTTCGTGGTATTTTTGATCGCTATAGTTGCTGCGTACCAGCCCATGAAATCTTTAGCAAATTTAAATTCGCGGTTACAAATGGGAATAGTGGCAATTGACCGTGTTTTTGCTGTTATGGAAAATAAACCGAAAATAGTTGATAAACCTGATGCTAAAGTCTTTAAAGCCAAAAAGGGGCAGATAAAAGCTAAAAATGTGAGATTTAGTTATGTTCCTAATATTGAAGTTCTTCGCGGTATTAATTTGGAGGTTAAAGAAGGAGAAAAAGTTGCAATAGTCGGAACGGCAGGTTCTGGTAAATCTACTTTGATAAATTTGATGTTGAGATTTTATGATGTTGAAGATGGAAGCATAAAAATCGATGGCGAAGACATTAGAGATATTACAATAAAATCTTTAAGGGATAGCATAGCTTTTGTATCGCAGGATGTTGTACTTTTTGACGATACTATTAAGAAAAATATTTTAATGGGTAGGCCTGATGCTACAGATGAAGAGGCTATAGAGGCAGCGAAAAATGCCGCAGCTCATGATTTTATAGTAAATCAAAATCAAGGATATGATACTATTGTTGGCGAGAGAGGCGGAAATTTGTCCGGCGGACAAAAACAGATGATATCTATTGCAAGAGCTATGCTGAAGAATGCTCCGATACTATTACTTGACGAGGCTACAAGTTCTCTTGATTCTAAATCTGAAAGGATGGTTCAAGAAGGTCTTGAAAGATTGATGCATGGCAGAACCTCAATAGTTATAGCCCATCGTTTGTCTACAATTATTAATGCTGATAAAATATATGTGTTTGAAAACGGAAATATTGCGGAATCAGGCACTCATAAAGAGCTTTTGGCATTAAACGGATACTACGCAAATCTCTATAGATTGCAATTTATGGATGAATAGTGCTATAGCCAAATAGTTTAACAATAAAATACTTAAAATTTCTAGAATGATTGTTTATATAGGCATCTCTAAAAGTCATTTTACCATGCTAGGTATCTTATCGTAAAAAATAAACATCAGGTACTAAAAAACAGAGGCATACTGGCAGCGATTTGCTTTGAGCTTCGGAGAAATCCTTATGGGCATGGTCTTATTAGGTGTGACTTTTGCCTTAAGGGAACCAATTTTGATAATATATCCGCAAGCGATGTTGTAGCTATAGAAAATTGGCTTAAAGCAACTACCAAGAAAAAGCATAGATTGTCTTGGTGCCATTGTCTCAGAGAACAGGCTGTTTTCAAGAGTAATGACGAATTTGTGATACAATTACGAAAAAAGATTATTAGAGGTATCTGTGTTTTTTTCTAAATTATTAATTCCTACATTAAGAGAAGCTCCTTGCGATGCTGACATAATTTCCGCAAAACTTATGATAAGATCGGGGATGATACGTAAGCTTGCGTCAGGTTTGTATGAATTTTTGCCTTTGGGACTTAAATCTTTAAGAAAAGTTGAAAATATAATAAGACAAGAAATGGATGTCGCTGGTGGTCAAGAAATAGTTCTTCCGTTAATGCTTCCTAAAGATTTATGGGAAGAAACCGGGAGGTGGAATGTTTACGGTAAAGAACTTTTTAGACTTAAAGATAGAAAAGACGCTGAATTTTGTCTTGCTCCTACGGCAGAAGAGGCTGTAACAGATTTAGTAAGAAAAGATATTAAGTCGTATAAACAGCTTCCGCTTATGCTATATCAATTTGGCACTAAGTTTAGAGATGAAATACGTCCACGTTTTGGAATAATGCGTTCTAGAGAATTTTTAATGAAAGACGCTTATTCGTTTCACGCAGATGAAGTGGATTTAGAAAGATATTATAAGACAATGTTTGATGCTTACACAAACATATGCGTAAGATGCGGTTTTAAGTTCCGCTCTGTTGAGGCTGCCTCAGGTGCTATAGGTGGATCTTTCTCGCATGAGTTTATGGTTCTTGCAGATACCGGAGAGGAAGAAATAGCTTGGTGTAATTGCGGTTATGGCGCAAATAGCCAAAAGGCGGAAAGTTTAAAAATCGATCAGCCTAAAGAAGAAACTTTTGACATGGAAGAAATACTTACCCCAAATACGGGCGCTGTGGAAGATGTCGCAAAGTTCTTAAATTTGTTGCCAGACAGATTTATTAAAACAATGATTTATATCGTCGATTATAAACCCATTGCTGTTTTAATAAGAGGCGACCACGAAATAAATGAAATAAAACTTCAGTCTCTTTTAGGTGTAAACGAAGTAGCTCTTGCAGACGAGCAGACTGTAGCGTCTGCTACAAACGCTCCGATAGGTTTTGCCGGCCCTGTTGGTTTAAAAAATATAAAAATTATAGCTGATTTGTCTGTTGTTGAAATATCAAATGCCATAACAGGCGCCAATAAAAAGGACTACCACATAAAAAATGTAAATTACAAGAGAGATTACGGCGCTGATGTAGTTGCTGATATAAGAAGAGTTGCGCACGGAGATATTTGTCCCAGATGCAAAAGGGAAGAATTAAAATTTTCACGAGGTATCGAAATAGGGCATATTTTTAAATTGGGTACAAAATATTCAAAATCACTAAATTCCACATACCTTGACGCAAACGGGAAAGAAAATTTTATCGTTATGGGATGTTACGGTATAGGAGTTACAAGAATACTTGCCGCCACAATAGAGCAGTCTCACGATGACAACGGTATAATATGGCCGGATAATATCGCTCCGTTTGAAGTTATGATAGTTCCTATAAATTTTGCCGATAAAAAGACTAAAGAAGTAACGGAAAAAATATATAAAGAATTGTCTTTGAAAGGATTAGACGTTTTGATTGACGATAGGGATGAAAGGGCGGGTATCAAATTTAAAGATGCTGACTTAATAGGTATTCCATACAGAATAACAATTGGCGAAAAGAGTCTTATCAACGGAAATGTGGAATTGAAGACAAGAAGGGATGGCAAAGAAGGCGTTAAACTTTTAACACCTGAAGACGTGGTATCAGAAATATTAAAAATATTTAAAAGGTACCAATAATAATTCACGGAGTGGATATCAATGAAAGATTTTTTTAAGTTGAAAGAAAACAATACAACAGTTCTTATTGAAGTTCTTGCTGGTCTTGCTACGTTTTTCACAATGGCGTACATTATTTTTGTAAATCCTTCTATTCTTTCTTTAAATCCGGGTATGTCGCGGGACGGAATTTTTGTGGCAACAATTTTAGCTTCAGCTTTTGGAACTATGATAATGGCTTTGTATGCAAATGTTCCTTTTGCTCTTGCTCCAGGTATGGGCGCAAATGCTTTTTTTACCTTTGTGTTATGTAAACAGATGGGATTTTCCTGGCAGGAAGCTCTTGTAATTGTAACTATTTGCGGTTTATTTATTGTTTTGATTACTGTGACGCCACTTAGAAAAAAAATTGTTCAGGCAATTCCTGATTTTCTTAAAGATTCAATAAGTGGCGGTATCGGTTTGTTTATAGCGTATGTAGGTTTTAAAAGCGCATCCTTTTTAAAATTTCTTTCATATGCAGGCAGCCATAGTATTTTGGAAAACGGCGATATAATTGCAAATAGTTTAGCCATACCATCTTTGTCAACGTTTAATAATTCTCACGCTTTGCTTGGTCTTATAGGTCTTACAATAATGGCTGTGCTTGTAGTAAAAAAAGTAAAATGCGCGATTTTTATAGGTATCGTGGCAACCATACTTGTAGGCATACCGTTGGGAATAGTTGATATTTCGAAAATTAAGGTTTTTGACTTTCACTCTATAGGGGCTGTAAAAGATGTTACTTTTGCCGCTTTTGGTAGCGCTGGCATTGGTTCAATTTTTTCTGATTTTAATAAAGTTATTTTTGCAATAAGCGCAATACTTGCTTTGCTTCTTTCTGTAACTTTTGATGCTATAGGAGCTTTTATAGGAACAGGGAGAGTAAGCGGTATTTTTGATACAAATAATGAAAAAAGTTTGACACGAGAGAGGGGAATCAATTCAAAATTTGAAAAAGCTTTATTTTCGGATGGTATTGCATCTGCATTAAGTGGATTGTTCGGCACAAGCAGCGTTACAACTTACGTTGAAAGTGCGGCAGGAATATCTGTTGGCGGAAGAACAGGATTAACTGCTTTTGTTGTTGCGATAATGTTTCTGCTTTGCCTTCCTTTTACATCGCTTTTTGGCATAGTGCCCCTTGAAGCCGCAGCGCCTGCATTGATTATTGTAGGCGTTCTCATGATGACATCAATAATGAAAATAAATTGGACAGATTATGAGCAGGCAGTTCCTGCATTTTTAACAATAAGCATTATGGCTTTTGCATTTAACATAAGCTACGGTATAGCAGCAGGATTTATATTCCACTGTATCATTAAACTGTTTCAAGGAAAAATAAAAGAAGTTCATCCTATTTTGGTAGGCACGGCCGTATTGTTTTTAATTAATTTCATTGTAATCGCGCGTAGAGGGTAGATAAGTACGACGGAAATAATGACCTATGCTTTGTTGTTTCTGGACAAAGTTAAAAGCTAAAAAGCTATAACGAAATCCATTAAGCGCAATAAATAACGTAGAGGGTCTGTCCCAAAACTTTTGTCACCTCAATATTATTCTGAACTTGTTTCGATGTTTAGTGTTTTTTTACGACAAGATGCTTTAACAAGTTCAGCGTGATAAGTACAAAAACCTCCTAAAACGTGGCATTGCTCATCTTTTAGTGATTTAAAATGTCATACTGTCAAAAAAACAGTAAGGAAGTAAGCATGAAGATGTGTAAGCTACTGCCGGGGGTAATGAGCGTTACAATGGGATGCCACATTGGCAACAGAGGAACGCAGACACAAATATAAAAGGAGGCAGGAAAATGAAAAAGATTAAATCAGTTGCAGCCATTTGTTTTATGACATTTAAGGAAAAAATACGTAATAATTAAAAGCGTTAAACCAAACCCTGGGTATAAATATGCCTACTGGA
Source organism: Endomicrobiia bacterium (assembly GCA_025998355.1). Lineage (GTDB taxonomy): Bacteria > Elusimicrobiota > Endomicrobiia > Endomicrobiales > Endomicrobiaceae > Endomicrobiellum. The sequence goes on along the minus strand of BNVV01000012.1, from coordinate 13,381 downwards.
TGAGCACATACCTTTATTGTTTTAATGAAGGATTTTTTTAATCAAACATCATACACAAACAACAAGCCAATCGCCCATGGAATTTTGGTGATTCATGGTATGACAGCGGTCGTAATGAGGATGATAACATATCTCACTGCTTTGCAAACCCGCGACATAAAAAATCATTTAGAACATTAAAAGAATTAGACGGCAAGGAAGATTGTGATATATTTTCTGCTGAAAATATAGACAATAATTTTAATTATATGACGTATGTATGGAGGAGGACCAATATGAGGTAAGAAATAAGAAAGATTAATAAATAAAGATTGGGTCTGTCTAAAAACTAAAAGCAAGTCGTTGTAAACATGTCTTTGTGTTTTGGTACCCGATGTTATTTTACAACGATGTACAGTATGGTAAATGCGAAAATTTGCAAAAAATCATGGGTTTTTAGACAGACCCATAGAATTAAAAAAGGGAGTTCAAAAAAATGAAAAAATTAATTATTATTTTACTTCTGTTCTTTTCGACTTTTGCATATTCATCTGAACAAATGGTTGAAATTGCTATAGAAATTACCCAAAAAGATGAAAACGAAGGTAGTGATTTAGGAATTGAAACAAATGAGTCTATATCGATTGCAGAAGGTGATATTCCTGCGATTATTAAATCAGGAACTTGGGCAAGGGGCACAGCCTTTTTTGTAAAGCTTAATGCGTTAAAAACGAAAGGCATGGCAAAAGTTTTATCAAAGCCAAAACTTGTTACAAAATCTGGCACCAGCGCTAATTTTATGGTTGGTGGCGAGCTTCCTTTTCCTGTCTCTTCAGGAATAGCCGGTACGGCTGTGCAATGGAAAAAATATGGAATAATTATGGATGTTACTCCGACAATTACAAGAGACAACAGAATTGACATTATTATCAACACGGAAATTTCAAGGATAAACCAAAGTAACGGGTTCCGTGACTATCCGTCAATAACAAAAAGTTATGCCTCTTCAAATTTACAAATAAAAGATGGCGAAACGATTGTTTTGGCAGGTCTTAAAGAAACTATCAAAGAAAAAAAATAACAGGTATTCCTTTTTTGCGTGATATTCCTTTTTTGGGGGCATTATTTGGTTCTACGCATGATGTTGAAAGAAAAACAGATATATTCATTTTCGTTACCCCAAAATTAATCTAACGGGTTAAGTCATTAATACCCAAGTGAAATGGTGGCATTGACAGGATTGTTGTATATAGGATTTCTCTAAAAACCCATGGTTTTTAGGCAAACCCGAAAAACAATTAGGATTCCGTGTCAAGCCTGGACAACCACATGTCTTTTTATTTTCTGTGGTGCAACTTAAAGCGATTTGGCTAATACCATCCTCTTTCATTCAAAGGCACCGAGATAAAAATTTGACAAGAAAAAGAAGTTATGCTACCATCCACACGTTGTTGGTAATTTGTATTGTCAGTTTCTAATAACGACTTATTTCAAATCAAGGGGCCCGTAGCTCAGCTGGCAGAGCACCTCACTTTTAATGAGGTTGTCGTGCGTTCGAACCGCACCGGGCTCACTTTGCTCCCATCGTCTAGGGGTCTAGGACACAGGATTTTCAATCCTGCGACACGAGTTCAAATCTCGTTGGGAGCGTATGATAAATATAGATTGTTTAGACTTTGTTTGAAGTATAAAGTTTAAACAATTACTTTACGGAAGGTAAAATTATGCCGACATTAGTTGTTTTGGGAACGCAGTGGGGAGATGAAGGTAAAGGGAAGGTTGTTGATTATCTTGCTAAGAAGGCAGATTATATTGTCCGTTATCAAGGTGGTAACAATGCAGGTCATACCCTAATTTACGAAAATAAACCTTTTGTCCTTCATTTAATACCATCAGGAATACTCTTTCCTAAAAAAAATTGTTTAATTGGAAACGGTGTAGTAATTGATCCTAAAGCTCTAAAAGAAGAAGTTACTTTCTTAAACAAAAAGAAAATTGCTGTTAAGGGCAGATTCTTTATAAGCGAACAGGCTCATGTAATACTTCCTTATCATAAACTTATCGACGAGATCCTTGAAAGAGGCAATGTTAAGATAGGCACTACAAAAAGAGGTATAGGACCTTGCTATTCCGATAAAGTAAAAAGAATCGGCGTAAGAGTTGTTGATTATTTAGAGAAAGACGTATTTTTGAATCTTCTTGATAAGAATCTTACGGAAAAAGCCCTTATTCTCAAAGACAGTGGTGTTGATATTGAAGATTTGAAAAAAGAAATATTGAAAGATCATAATGAACTTTCAAAATTTATAAAACCTTTTGTTACAGATACAAGCCTTATGATTGAGAATGCAATAAAGAAAAATAAAAAATTGCTTTTTGAAAGCGCTCAAGGCACATTGCTTGATTTAGATTTTGGAACTTATCCTTATGTAACATCGTCTAATCCTATAGCTGGTGGCGTGTGTCCTGGCGTGGGTTTAGGGCCTACGGAAGTCGACAATGTTTTAGGTGTTGTAAAGGCGTACACCACAAGAGTTGGGGAAGGGCCTTTTACAGTAGAACTTTTTGACGAAATGGGCGATTTTTTAAGAGAGAAAGGCGGGGAGTACGGCGCAACAACAGGCAGACCTCGTCGTTGTGGGTGGTTTGATGCAGTTGTTGTGCGTCACAGTGTCAGAGTAAGCGGCATTAAACACTTAATTCTAACAAAACTTGATTGTATGGAAGGTATTGATATAATTAAGGTATGTGTAGCATATAGATATAAGAGTAAAGTATATAAAGATTTTCCTGCATCCAGGACTGTTCAAAAATATGCCAAACCTGTTTATGAAGAAATGGCAGGTTTTAAATGTAAAGTTAAAGGTGTTACGGATTTTAAAAAGTTGCCTCTTAATGCGCAAAAATATGTTAAACGTTTAGAGCAGCTTGTCGGCGCTCCTATAGATTTGATTTCTCTTGGAAGAAAGAGAGAAGAGACGATAGAAGTGACCAAAAACACAAAGTGGTTCTAATTGGAAGTTTGTCTTTTAATTTTTGCATTGTCAAGTTCTTGCTCGTTTGCATTCTTTAGTAAACATCGCTGGGGTTTTGCTTGGCAAAAAATCAAAAAATGCTGTTGTTGTGAACATGAAATTTTTTTGAGGGGGGGGTAAATGAGAAGGCTCACAGTTCCAACATTTTTAGCTTTAGTTCTACTTTGTATTTGTATTACAGGTTGTCAAACTTACAGTCCGTCCTTTAGGCAAGTTAGAGCATCAGCAAGACAAGGGAATGCTTATGCTCAGTGTGATATAGGAGTGATGTGTAGGGAAGGGGATGGAGTAGAGCAAAGTGACAAAGAAGCATTTTACTGGTTTGAAAAGTCAGCAAAACAAGGAAACGCTAATGCTCAGTATAATCTGGGAGAGATGTATTATTTTGGCAGAAGTGTCGCGGGGGATTATAAAGAGGCATTTAAATGGTATAAAAAATCGGCAGATAAAGGGCATGCGCAAGCCCAGTGCGAAGTGGGATGTATGTACAGCAGCGATAATAAAGGAGTCGAGAAAAATTACAGAAAAGCGCTTAGCTGGTTTGCAAAGTCAGCTGAACAGGGGAATGCCAAGGCTCAGTACAATCTGGGAAAGATGTATTATTTTGGCGAAGGTGTCGCAAGAGACTATAGACAAGCGCTTAGTTGGTATAAAAAAGCAGCAGAACAAGGAGATGCCGACGCTCAGTATTATACAGGGATGATGTGTTACAATGGCGAAGGCGTCGCAAAAGATTATAAAGAAGCGATGAAATGGTATCTAAAATCATCGGAACAAGGACATGCTGAGGCTCAGTATAGGTTAGAATGGATGTGTTACAATGGCGAAGGAATCGGGAAAGATGGGGATTGTTCCGGCAGCGCTAAGATCCATAGAATACCTTTACTTGTCAATACGAAATTGCAAAAACATGTTAAAAATACAAAAAATCAAAAACTATCGCGGGCAAATAAAGGACACAACGAACGCATGAAAAAATAAGATAAAAATAGGAATGAATGGCAATAAATTGTATACAACTATCCCAAAGAAAGAAAGAGGTGGGGGGTAGAAAAAGTGGAAACGTTGATAGGTATGGAAGATAAGGAGGTAGAAGACAAAAATACAAAGTGGTTCTATGATGATGGTAGCATTAAAGTTAAAGTTGCTAATTAAAAAATAGGCAAATGATGGTTTTGATAATATGGTAATGTTCTAGAGAGAATAAAGATATTTTTTTTGAGGGGGAGAAGGGTAAGAAATGAAAAAAATTATAAGTTTTTTGTTTTGTCTTTGTCTTTTTTTTGTCGCAGGCTGCGCAACAATCAGCAGTGTCAAATATACGAATGCCGAGTATCCTCCGACCGATGCGAGCAAAATAGAAGTATACTCAACGACCACTCCTAAAAAAGAGTATGTAGAACTTGCAGAAATCACATTGTCATCAAGAAGAGAATTGGAGGCAGTAAAAGCAGAAGCTGCAAGATTAGGAGCTGATGCGATAATTGTGCCAGGACCTCATAAGGTTAGCTCCATGACATCCTATAGAGATTCTTCTACTAATACAAAAGGCGTTAGATGCGTAGCAATAAAATTTAAATAAACAACTACGCGCATCCTTTGGAACGGCTTGTCAGCGTTCCTATAGATTTGATTTCTCTTGGAAGAAGGAAAGAAAAGAAAGTGATTCTAGAGTGTGTTTACACAAAAGCCAGTACAATTGGTGGTTCTGGCAGTATGATAAAATAAAAATATTTTAGTGGGTTAAAAAATGAAAAAAATTGTAAGTTTTTTGTTTTGTCTTTGTCTTTTTTTTGTCGCAGGCTGTGCAGCAACAATCAGCAGTGTCAAATATACGAATGCCGAGTACCCTCCTCCGACCGATGCGAGCAAAATAGAAGTATACTCAACGATCACTCCCAAAAAAGAGTATATAGAACTTGCAGAAATCACATTGTCATCAGGAAGAGAATTGGAGACAGTAAAAGCAGAAGCTGCAAGATTAGGAGCTGATGCGGTAATTCTTACAGGACCTTATGAGATTAATACTTCCAATAAATCATCAAAAAACCAACAATCCTCCTCATTGCTTGTTGCCATGGTTGATGCGATGGCTGATATTGATTCTGTAGAAGTAGAAGAGGTAGGAGTTAGATGCGTAGCAATAAAATTTAAATGAGTAACAACACACACCTCTTGTGTATTGCTTGGAGCTTTTCTTTAAATTATCAAAAATTAAAAGATAGAAAAGGCGGTAAAAATGGCCAAAAATACGAAATGGTTCTAGAATGCGTTCATACAAAAGCCAGTACAATTGGTGGTTCTGGCAGTATGATAAAATAAAAATATTTTAGTGGGTAAAAAAATGAAAAAAATTGTAAGTTTTTTGTTTTGTCTTTGTCTTTTTTTTGTCGCAGGCTGTGCAGCAACAATCAGCAGTGTCAAATATACGAATGCCGAGTACCCTCCTCCGACCGATGCGAGCAAAATAGAAGTATACTCAACGATCACTCCCAAAAAAGAGTATATAGAACTTGCAGAAATCACATTGTCATCAGGAAGAGAATTGGAGACAGTAAAAGCAGAAGCTGCAAGATTAGGAGCTGATGCGGTAATTCCAACAGGACCTAGTAAGCTTCATATAACATCATCCGCTTTAATAGGAACAAAGATTGTAGAAGCAAAACTTAGATACGTAGCAATAAAATTTAAATAAGCAACCACACACCCTTTGGGCTAGTCAGGGCTTTCCTTTAAATTATCAAAATTATTGGGAAAACAATGAAGGTAAAACTTTTAAAATTTACGCCTGAACCTGAAAAAATATGCGCTATAGCCGCAAGATTGTGTTACAGTTTTGCAAGTATAGACGAAATTTCAGAGAAGTTTACAAAGGAAAAAATAAAAGAACTTCTTGACAAAGTTATATCGTCTGGTCATAATTCAGTTTTAGAGCACGCATCGTTTACTTTTGGCGTAGAAGGTGTGTCGCGCTCTTTGCTTGCGCAGCTTACAAGACATAGAATAGCTTCTTTTTCAGTACAAAGCCAGAGGTATGTAAAATTTAAAAACGGTGTAGAGTTTGTAGTTCCTGAAACAATAAAGAGAGATAAGAATCTTTTGGAAAAATATAATAATTTTCTCAAAAATACCGAAAAATTGTATAAAGAATTCTTAGATGCGGATATTCCTGCTGAAGACGCGAGATATATTCTACCTAATGCTTCTGCAACAAAGATAGTAATAACTATGAATGCAAGAGAGTTAAGACATTTTTTCTCGTTAAGAAGCTGTAACAGGGCTCAATGGGAAATAAGAGATATGGCATGCCGTATGTTAAGTCTTGTCAGAAGAGAAGCTTCTTTGTTGTTTTCTGACGCAGGTCCTGATTGTGTAAGGGAAGGTTGCCATGAAGTTTTTACTTGTGGCAAACCGTGGAAAAATGGAAAATAATGTAGAGGTAATGGGATGCACGATACTTTGTTTTTTGGGTTTTTAGTAGCTTTGATCAGTATTCTTTTCTTTGCAAAAATTTTTGGGGAAATTGCCTTAAAGTTTGGACAGAGCGCCATAATTGGTGAACTTTTAGCGGGTGTTATTATAGGCCCAAGTGTTTTGGGACTTATTAATGTTAACGAAACTTCTGTTTTAACAAGTGTTTTGAAAAGTCTATCCGAACTTGGCGCAATAATTCTTCTTTTTGAAGTAGGACTTTCGACAAATATAAAAGAATTTCTGAAAGCAAGCGGATGGGCTACAGCCGTAGCGATTGTTGGCGTAGTAGTTCCCTATTTTTTAGGATATTTTGTATTTTTACGTTTTGGACTTGCAAGTCAGCAGGCAATTTTTGCAGGCGCTGTACTTACTGCAACATCTGTAGGTATTACTGCAAGAGTGTTTATGGATTTAAATCGTCTTGAAACTAAAGAAGCAAAGATCGTGCTTGGGGCAGCAGTTATTGACGATGTGATAGGTCTTGTAATACTTACTATTGTTTTAAAGCTTGTTCAAGGTGGAAAATTTACCACGGGAATGATTACATCTGTAAGCGGAATGGCAATACTGTTTTTAGTATTATCGGTAGCTGCAGGTGTTCTTATAGCGCCTTCTCTTTTTAATCTTATTTCAAAGATGAAACAATCTCATACAGTGTTTGTTATGGGTATTGTTTTTTGCTTTATTGTGTCGGCATTGTCAACAAAAGTCAACCTTGGTGTTATAGTCGGCGCTTTTGTTGCCGGACTTATCCTTTCAACAACAAAACAAAGTGAAAAAATAAAGAGAGATATAAAGCCAATTTATGCATTTTTTGTTCCGATATTCTTTGTTTTAATGGGAACCAGGGTAGACACAAGTACGTTTAATCCTTTTATTGTTGCAAACAGAGAAATCTTAGTTTTAATGGCAATACTTTTTATTGTTGCTTTTGTTGGCAAGGCAATTTCAGGATTTGTTGTATTTAAAAAAGGTATTAATAAACTTTTGATAGGTATTTCAATGGTACCTCGCGGCGAAGTCGGGTTAGTATTTGCCTTGCTTGGTTTGGACAATAATGTTTTTGAACCTAAATATTACAGCGTTTTGGTGGCAGTTATAATGCTTACAACTTTTATTACCCCCATAATGTTAAAATATCTCATGGCAGAACAAAAAAATAGTTAAACATGAGAAAATCACAGATTTATTACTATTATTAGCAATAATTTTACTTGTTTTGCAGGCGAATATAAGTGAGCCTTTAGCTTTTAAAAGAAACTATTATTGAAGATCCGCTTAAGCTTGCAAGACACAAGACAAGATGAAGTAAAATACATTGACGGTACTAGCGGTATAGCAGATAGTATTTCGTCTACTTATAAAAAATTCCCAAAAGCCTGTTATTTGTAATTTTGATGTTAGCAACTTTTTTAATACAGTGTCTCTAAAAACTCTAACAAGTTACTGTTACTATGTTTTTGTTTTGGTACACGATGTTATTTTTACGACGAGATATCTTAAACAAGGTTAGTATGGTAAATGCAGAAATCTGTAAAAACCATGGGTTTTTAGAGAAAACCAAATATATTAAAAAAATTTTTGAAAGTATAAAAAACTTCCTTTAAGGGTTTTTTAAAAATTTAACCTAATCTTGATACCTGCGCTACTTAGATTTTAGAGGAAGTTTAGCTGTTTTATAAGAGACGATATTTCGGAATATTTATCAACAAAACAGGCTAAGTTTACCAAAAAAGGAGCGTAGCCCGTGTGAAATAGCTTAAGGAAGGGAACACTTACGTTGCTGGACTTCTTAGCAATTGCTCCTATCGCTTTGCTAGCCCTTCCTTCTTGTATTTGTGTCCATTTTTAAGCTGATGCAAAGTTTATCATAACTATAATATTTTTTTATTGTTAAACTATTGTCCCACAGCTTACTGCGGCAAACCGCTTAAAGTAGTAGAATTAGGCTATGGAAATGCTTGAAAGATGGACAGCATAATACGTATAAGATGCACCATCATTTTGTAACGCCCATAAGTATAAGAAAAGCTATATTTGGGAATTTAAAGCGTTGTAATAGCCTACAAATAACAAAAGAAATTTGGTAACGCTTGCGAACATGGAGTTTGAGCAAAAACAATTACAGCTCTTAAATTTCCTCCGCTGATACTCCGCGCGTCTTGCTGTGCGGAGGTTCGTTGTTTGTTATAATTTTCGTAAAAGGGAGAGCCAATGGGATCAAATTACGATAAATTTGAGACGGTATGCCGTATTCTTGAAGAAAATAAATTTGATAAAGCAAAATTGATACCAATTCTTCAAACGATACAAGAAGAATATAAATATTTACCGGAAGAAATTTTAGCTTTTGTAGCATCCACTCTAAAGATATCTCCGGCAAAAGTTTACGGCGTTGCTACTTTTTTTGCGCATTTTACTTTAGAGCCTAAGGGAAAACATATTATCAGAATCTGTGATGGAACAGCTTGCCATGTCAAAAGATCTACAAGTCTTATAGAAACTGTAAAAAATAAACTCGGATTAAAAGAAAATGAGATATCTACCAAAGATATGCTTTTTACAATTGACACAGTTGCGTGTCTTGGAGCCTGCGGACTTGCTCCGGTTGTTGTTGTAAATGAAGAAGTTCACGGTCAGATGACTCCGGATAAAATTGTTGGTTTGGTTGATGAGATACTTAAACAAGAGGAGGTGAAATGATGGTAAATTTAGAAAACATAAAGCATGAAATACAGAAAATAGGTAAAAATATAACTAAAAGAATTATTGTTTGCGCAGGGACAGGTTGTGTGGCCAATGGTTCCCTTAAAGTTTTTAAAAGTTTAGTAGACAATGCAAAAGAAATGAATATAGATGCTAATGTTGAATTAAAAGAAGAAAGTAAAGGATTATTTTTTTCAAAGAGTGGATGCCAAGGGTTTTGTCAAAACGGACCTCTCGTGAGCATTTTGCCGGCAGGAATACTTTATACTAAAGTTAAAATTGGGGATGCAAAGGAAATTATTGAACAGAGTGTTAAAAACGGCAACATTATAGACAGACTTTGTTATCATAATGCTGAGGAGATATGCAAAAAACAGAATGAAATTCCTTTTTATCAAGCCCAGAACAGGCTGGTTCTTAAGCAATGTGGTACTATAGATCCGGAAAATATTAAAGAATATATTTCAGACGGTGGATACGGAGCCGCAAAAGAAGCATGTGTCGAAATGACTGATCAAGAAATATGCAGTATAGTTTTGGAGTCAGGTTTAAGGGGACGAGGGGGGGCTGGTTTTCCGACAGGCAAAAAGTGGGATTTAGCAAGAAAACAGACGTCTTCGAAAAAATATATGATCTGTAACGGCGACGAAGGTGATCCAGGAGCATTTATGGACAGAAGCGTTATGGAGGGCAACCCCCACAGCGTTATAGAAGGGTTAATAATTGCGTCAAAAGCTACAGGGGCAGACGAAGGATATATATATGTAAGGACGGAATATGGTCTTGCAGTTGAAAGGATGAAAAAAGCAGTAAAAGACGCGACGGAAATTGGAATTTTAGGGAATAATATTTTTGGATCAAATCATAACTTTACTCTTCATGTGATGGAAGGCGCGGGTGCTTTTGTATGTGGAGAGGAGACAGCGTTAATAACTTCTGTTGAAGGAAAAAGAGGCATGCCTTTACCTAAGCCGCCGTTTCCCGCATGTAGCGGATTATGGGGAAATCCTACGACTATAAATAATGTTGAGACTCTTGCGACAATACCCGTTATAATAAATTACGGAGCGCAGTTTTATAGAGAGGTTGGCTTAGAGTTTTCTCCAGGAACAAAAACGTTTGCATTAACAGGAAATGTTTTGAATGCGGGTCTTATTGAAGTTCCTCTCGGTACGACTTTAAGACATATAGTATTTGGTATCGCTGGAGGAGTTCCTGATGATAAGGGAGAAGTGAGAGAAGAAAATTTTAAAGCTGTTCAAATAGGTGGGCCGTCAGGCGGATGTTTAACCAAGGAGCACCTTGATATCCCTTTGGATTTTGATTCTTTAAAAAAAGTTGGCGCTATGATTGGATCCGGCGGACTTGTAGTAATGAATAAACACAACTGTATGGTCAATGTTTCAAAGTTTTTTATGCAGTTTACACAGAACGAATCTTGCGGAAAATGCGTTTTGTGCCGGGAAGGAACAAGGCAAATGCTCTTAATGCTTACAGATATTACAAAAGGCAAGGCGGATGAAAATACTCTCATTCTCCTGGAACAGCTTGCCAAAACTGTTGCAATAGGGTCTCTTTGTGGTTTAGGAAAGACTGCGCCTAACCCTGTATTGTCAACTTTAAAATATTTTAAAGACGAATATGACGCCCATGTTAAAGAAAAAAAATGTCCTGCTGGAGAATGCGTGGATCTGTTGAGTTATAAAATAACAGATAGTTGTGTTGGTTGCGCTGTTTGCGCCACAAAATGTCCAGTTAAGGCTATAAGTGGCGAACGTAGACATAGACATGAAATCGACGCCTCAAAATGTATTAAATGTGGCGCTTGTACGATTTCTTGTAAATTTAGAGCCATTGTGAGAGGTTAAGGTTATGGAAAAACATTTAATGATAAACGGCAGAAAGGTTTTATTTGATAATGAGAAAAATATTTTAGAAGTTATAAGAAGAGGAGGCGTAGAGCTCCCGACGTTTTGTTATCATTCTGAACTTAGCGTTCATGGGTCATGCAGACTTTGCATGGTAGAAGTCGAGGGAAGAGGAATACTTGCTGCGTGTTCTACACCTCCTGAATCTGGAATGGAAATAAAAACAAATACCGAACAGATAATAAATATTAGAAAAATTATAGTTGAACTTTTGCTTGCGGGTCACGATAGAGAATGTACAACATGTGCAAAAAGTGAAAGTTGCAAACTTCAAACATTGGCGCGAAGACTTGGCATTGAAAGTATAAGATTTAAAAACATTTTACATAAAGAACAAAAAGATGTGTCGACATATGCTTTGGTAAGGGAACCAAACAAATGTGTTCTTTGCGGTGATTGCGTGCGTTTTTGCGATGAAATACAAAGTATAGGCGCTTTAGGTTTTGCAAACCGCGGACCTCAATCCATAGTTTGTCCCGGTTTTGGAAAAGAGTTGGAATCATCAGAATGCGTTTACTGTGGGCAATGCGCAAGAGTATGTCCCACCGGCGCAATTGTGCCTAAATCTGAAATAAATTATATATGGAAGGCTTTGAGTGATACCAATAAAAAAGTTGTAATTGCGATAGCGCCCGCAGTGCGCGCATCAATTGGCGAAGTTTTTGGACTTGGAGGTGAAAATGGCACTAAGGTCGCCGGTAAGGTTGTAACAGCCTTGAAAGATATGGGGTTTTATAAAGTTTTTGATATTTCGTTTACAGCAGATATGACAATAGTTGAAGAAGCAAACGAATTTTTGCGTCGAATCGAAAAAAATGACAATATTCCAATGTTTACATCATGTTGTCCTGCATGGGTGAAATTTGTGGAACAATACTATCCTGATTTTATTAAGCACCTTTCAACTTGTCGTTCGCCTCAAGGAATGTACGGTTCTATTGCAAGAAGAATTATGCCTGAGGTTCTTACAATACCAAAAGAAGATTTGGTTGTTGTTTCTGTAATGCCGTGTACAGCAAAAAAATATGAAGCCAGAAGGCCTCAGCTTGCAAAAGACGGTGTTATAGATATAGATTATGTTTTAACAACACAGGAACTTGCAATGATGATAGGAGAAGCAGGTTCTCGTTTTAATGAATTGGAGCCTTCTGCATTTGATATGCCTTTGGGTTTTAAAACAGGTGGCGGGGTGATATTTGGAAATTCCGGAGGTGTAACAGAAGCAGTTTTAAGAAATGTTGTAGATACAAAGTTTGACGGAGTAAATGAAGCTGAACAATTTAGTTTCGTTCGTGGTGAGGCAGGTGTTAGAGAAGTGAAAATCAATCTTGGTTCCAGAGAATTAAAAATAGCCGTTGTTTACGGATTAAAAAATGCGAGAAAAATTTTAAGAGATATCGAAGCCGATAAAACAAGATATGATTTCGTAGAAGTTATGGCATGTCCCGGAGGCTGTGTAGGTGGAGCCGGACAACCAGTTTATACCGATTTGGCGGTAAGAAAAAAAAGGGCTAAAGTTCTTTATGAAAACGATAAAACTATGGAACTTCATAAACCTAAGGATAATCCGTATGTTCAGAAACTCTACAAAGATTATTTAGGAGAGCCTGGTAGCAAAAAAGCCCATGAATATTTACATACAAGCTATAAATATAAAAAGCGTTTTAAAGAGACTTTGGAAATTTCTGATTCTGTAGAGAACGATAATATTAAAGTTAACGTATGTTTTGGAAATAATTGTACAACTAAAGGTTCTAAAGAAATTTTAAAGCATATTGTAAATTTTGTTGAACAGGAGAATCGTAAGGACAAAGTTGATATAACTGCATCTATTTGTTTAGAGAAATGCTCTAAAGGACCAAATATAAAAGTTGCGGGTAAAACTATAGAACATTGCACGACTAAAGCGGCGGAAGAAGCAATATGCGCAGAACTTGAGAAATTATAGAATTGGTTAACTGTAATGGTCTCTCTAAAAACTCTCAAAAGCACAATCCACTGTTACCCTGAACTTGTTTCGATATTTAATGTTGTTTTACAGTAGACCTCTTGCATAACTAATATATAAAAGTACAATAGAAGTACTATGAAACAGAAAAAGAAAGCAGGCGGGTCAAATGGAATGGGTTTAATATTAATGGGAGTAAAGAAAGGGACATTTGATAAAACAAAGGATAGTCGGGAGTAAGAAAAGATAGGGGGGAGTAGATGAGTAAAGAGAAAATTGAGTATAGAGAATATTGTAGGGATGATGTTTGA
>BNVV01000011.1 GCA_025998355.1 Endomicrobiia bacterium | reverse complement strand
TATACCAGTTAAATGCTTCCTTATAATTTTGTTCTACTCCTTCTCCTTTAAAATACATCAAACCCAAGTTACATTGAGCTTTAGCATTTCCTTGTCCTGCTGATTTTTTATACCAGTTAAATGCTTCTTTGTAATCTTGTTTTACTCCTAATCCTCTGTAATACATCCAACCCAAGTCATTTTGAGCCTCGGCATCTCCTTGTTCTGCTGCTTTTTTAAGCCAGTTAATTACTTTCTTATAGTTTTGTTCTACTCCTAGTCCTTTACTTTTGCCCACGTATTGAAGATTTTCCGGTGTGTTATAATAATTCATTATTTCTTTTGGTGTAGCTTTTTTTAAAATCTCGTATTGCCAATCACGAATTTTACGGATATCGTTTATCGTGAAATCTTTACTAATTTTTGGCTCTCTAACGTTTAATATCATTCTTGCTCTCCTGTAAGAATTGATGGCGTGTAAATTAAAATACCTTTATAACCCTCTAAGTCTGCAACTACTTTTACGCCAGATATTGTTTTATCATTTACTACATGCTTAAAATTCCATGACACTATTATATCAGCTCCACTAACAATGGCAACGGCTATATGCTGGCAATCATTAAAACTTCTTTTTTTTAATATCCCTAAATCTATGAAACGAGAAGCAACTGCTATTGACCTTTCATCTATTGCTACGAGAGAATATTCTATTTCTTTAAGATAGGACAATAATTTTTCTTTCTTTTCTGGCACGTTTCTAAGAATTTCAGACATTGTAACAGTAGATATAACAACATCAAATTCTTTGTTTTCTATTTTCTTCCAAAGTTCGCAAGTCTCTGCCCTTCTTTTAGGAGACTCTAGTTGATCAAGAAGACTTATAACCGATGTATCTATATAAATCTTTGGTTTTTTCAACCCTTTCATTAGACCTCTTGCATAACTAAGTATTAAATTCAAGAATACAAATACCTGAAACCCAAGTTAAATCGCAGTCCAAAGCGTCTTCCGCTATTACTTATCTATTCTCGAGACTATTTTGAACCTTTTAACAAATACTTTAATATTTTCCACTATAATCCTTTTTGATGAAATCTCCCTATTTAACTCTTTATCTTCTTTTGTCAGTGGGTGTTTCTTTGATCTCTTTTTGGGAACTAGTGTGTTTGTGTGTATTCTGTCAAGTCCTCATAAATCTGTATCTGCCATGTATCTTATTGTCTTTCTTCCATAAATACATGCCTTTTTAAATAAACCAAAATCGTGCTCCTTGCCCTATCAATCGCTGTGCATATTATTTGCTCACCTTTAATTTCCACTACTACCAATGCCTTTATTGTATGTCTCTTTTTCTTCCCGCTTTTGCCATTTCGCTGTTTTTTTTAGGTCTTTTTATCACATCTGTAGCATCTATCACTGAACCTCTACACCTTCCCTTAATAATCCCTTCTTCCCATCTAGTGCATATTCCCCACTCTTTATTAATACTTCTTCTACGTGCTTTTAGTCCTATATGCACAACTTTCACTGACATTGTAACTGTCTCCATCTGATAATACGTCCGAATTACTCTATCACCCTACACGCACAACTTTCACTGACATTGCAACTGTCTACGATAATATGTTCGGGTATTGCCTGAAGTACTCAAAACATCATTCCTACTATTTTTCTATACTCAATTTTCTCTCTGCTCATCTCTCCCCCCCTTTTTCTTTTCTTACTCCCGACTATCCTTTGTTTTATCAAATATTCTTTCCTTACTCCCATTAATACTAAACCCATTCCACCTGACTCGCCTGCTTTCTTTTTTGTTTCATAGTACTTCTATTGTGCTTTTATATGTTAGTTGTGTGAAAGGTCTAACGTTTCATTCATACTTCCAGTCCTGTATCCTAAGATATCTAATGAAACATAAACAAACCCAATTTCTTTAAATTGCCAATATATTTTCTCTCTGTTACTTTGCTTCGTAAGAATGTCAAATCCCGCTTCATCCGTTTCGATTCTTGCCAGATTACCATGATGCCGCACTCTTACTTGTTTAAAACCCATATCCAAAAGTATTTGCTCCGCGCGATCTATCATTGATAAGCCTTGAGAGGTAATCTCTTGGCCATAAGGAAATCTTGAAGCCAAACACGCAAAAGATTGTTTATTCCATGTGGAAAGTCCGAGATATTTGGAAAGTTTACGGATTTCGTCTTTAGTTAGCTTTGCGTAACACAGTGGACTTTTTACGCCTTGTTCATCTACAGCTTTTAATCCTGGGCGGTAATCGCTGTTGTCATCAATATTTGAAGCTTCGGCTATGTGCTTTATGTCGTTTTGTTTGGCAACGGTCCAAATTTTTGAAAATAATTCTTTTTTACATAAATAACAACGGTTTGCAGGATTTTGCGAAAATCCTTCAATATTTAATTCTTCATATTCACATATAATATGGCGTATATTCTCTTTTTTACAAAATTCCATTGCTTCATTTAGTTCTCGGTGAGGAAAAGAACAAGACTTTGCTGTTATCGCAATAGCGTTATCGCCTAATATGTCATGAGCTGTTTTTAATAAAAAAGTAGAATCCACGCCTCCAGAAAATGCGACAATAAGATTACTAAACCTGAAAATATATTGTTTTAAATTTTCATATTTTTGCTCTATAGTCATTTTCTCTCGGTTTATTTACAATGTTTCTTAACCTCATCAAAAGATACATTATTTAAATGAGCAGCTTTTTCGATGTCGTCGTATTCAGGTTTAGATTTTGTTACATTATAGCCTTTACCTATTTTTATTCGTATTTTCCCATACGGTGTTTCGCATACAGATGTTGTACGATTTAGCGTGTAGCGATAGCAAATACTTTTACGCACGCCAAAAGATGAGGTGTGTTGCAATATTAATCCTGCTAAAAAATCAGCTTTATCTTTACCTGATATACAAGTTAGCAAAACAGCCGGACGATTCTTTTTCATTTGAATAGGTGTTGTAAAGACGTCTAAAGCGCCTTTCTCCAATAATAAGTCTACGGCAAAACCTATAGCTTCCCCTGTCATATCATCCAAATTACACTGCAACTGAGCTATTTGCTCATTCGATTCGTCGCCTGTATCTTTGGTTTCTCCTAAGAATGCCCTAACATAATTTGCTGTTTCGAAATCTTTTACACCCATACCATAACCTATTTTTTGAACATACATAGTTGGCATTTGGTTGAAACTTGTTGCAAAATGTTTGACAATAGCAGCGCCTGTAGGCGTACATAATTCGCCTTGAATATTACTTCCGTAAAATGGCGTATTTTTTAATATAAATGCCGTCGCGGGTGTGGGCACAGGAAGTATTCCGTGAGCGCAGCCTACAAACCCGCTACCGACATTTATTGGCGATACAACAACTTCTTCCGGATTAATAAAATTCATCAACATACATACGCCAACAATATCAGTTATAGCATCACTGTTTCCTACTTCATGAAAATGGATTTGATCTATCGGCTTTCCATGTGCAGCTGCTTCTGCTTTAGCAATTAAATGATAAATATTTAAAGCGTTATCCCTAACTTTTTGAGGAATATTTAAATTTGAAATAATATCTTCAATTTTTTTTGGATTTGCATGAGAACGCTCGTGTATATGGTTATACTTGCGAGGGGGATTACAAAACTGCTTATAATTATTGCACAAAATATCTCTATCTGTTGAAGTTTCTTCCATACCGCAAATTTTTACTTTTATACGAGTGCCTACAATGCCACATTTAACGGCAGGCTCTGCGTTTACTTCAACGTCGGAAAACCCTAAAGAATTTATTTGTTTTAAGAAATCTTGTTTATTGTCTATAAGTTCAAATAATGCTGCCGTTATCATGTCTCCGGCAGCTCCCATAGAGCAGTCTAAATGAAGCGTTTTCATTATATACTCTTAATCCTATTTATGCGGTTAGCAATAAACCCGGCTCCAAAACCGTTGTCAATATTAACGACTGAAATTCCGTTCGCGCATGAATTAAGCATAGCAAGCAACGCAGAAAGACCGCTAAAATTAGAGCCGTAACCAACGCTTGTAGGAACAGCAATGACAGGACAACTTACAAGTCCTCCGATAACACTTGCAAGCGCTCCTTCCATACCTGCAACCGCAACAATAACGCGCGCTTTTGCAAGAACGTCATGACGTGATAAAAGTCTATGCAATCCTGCAACGCCCACATCGTATAAACGTGTAACATGACTTCCTAAAACTTCAGCTGTAATTGCCGCCTCTTCACATACAGGCATATCGCTTACGCCACCTGAGGCAACTACTACGGAACCGATTTTTTTTATTTTGTGATTTCGGCTTACAACAGCGAGTTTTGCAATAGAATGATATTCTAAATCTATTTTTTGTCCGATTAAAAAATCAACAGTTTGTTGAGATATACGAGTTATTAAAATATTGTTTACACCTTTGGCAGACATATTAAGAATTATCTCTTCAATTTGTTCGGAAGTTTTATCTTGGCTGTAAATTATTTCCCCAACGCCTTGACGCAGTCCTCTATGATAATCGATGTTAGCATAACCTAAATCTTCAAACGGCAATAGCTGTAAATGTGACAAGGCGTTGCGAGGAGAAATCCGCCCACATCTTACACGGTTTAATAATTCTAAAATCTGTTCTTTTTCGTTTGCTTTATCCATCACTTTATCCGAATATTTATTTTCCAAAATACCTAATGATCTTATTCGTTATTCTATATAAAACAAACAGAAAAAACAAACCTGTTATACCTGCTAGAAAGGTTGATACAAACTGATTGTCGATAAACGGAAAAGAATAATCTCTAAATAACGAAATTACTTTTTTCGCTTTACCTTCAAAGCCGTAATTTATTGCCATTATCTCAAGAGTGTCAGGGGATTTAGATGCAAATAAACTGGCAAGAATAACCACAAATATCGGAAATATCACTGCCGCGGTCTTTTTATTCATTTATGTCTCCGATTAAATTTTTAAATGTTTTAAGTAATGCCAAAGTTATAATAGTTTCAAGAAAAGCTGCAGCTAAATGTAACTTCATCATATCTTTAAATGCTGTTGTAAAAGATATTGTTCCTGAAATACCAAGTTCAACCAAACATGATAAAGAAGCAATCAACACCGAAAAGAAACAAGCCAATAAGATTGCAATATAATAATTTCTGGATAATATTTTATATATGTAATACGAAGCGAAAGAACCAATAAATGCCATATTAAAAATATTTGCCCCAAGCGCCATTATCCCGCCGTCTGAAAATAAAGACTGTATTACGAGTACGAAAGATATTGTTATAAATCCCAAAAAAGGTCCGACCAAAACAGCTGCAAAAACTCCACCTATTAAATGCGCTGATGTTGCAGATTGTACAGGTATATTAAACATTTGAAAAGCAAATACCCATAACGCGATAATTACCAATTTTTGAAAATACTTGTCGACACCTTTAGAAGACCCAAATGAATTAAATCTTGTATTAGTGTTACCATCATTTCCAGCTGATATCCCTGCAAAAACAGTTACAGCCTTAAAAACTTTGCTAAAGCAGTAACCCAGCATTCCTAAAGCTCCTACAAGTAATCCTCCGGCCAAATTATTGTTTAAAAATCCGTCAGGTATGTGCATTGCTTATCCTCTCATCTTTGTCTTTCCATTATTTTTTTATCATTCCCGCTCATCTTCGTTGCTACCATAAAAATGGGAATCCAAGTTTTTAGTGTTTGAGACATCGCCATAGCCTAAAAGTGTTAGTCTAAAAACAGGCACAACGCTGTCTTTAGACTAAATTATTAACAATATTGATAAGAAACTGATGTATGCGAACCATTGCCAATGTATCTCGGGCGCAGTATTGTAATAAATTCATTTTTGTTTCTTCTATTTTTTTCTCATCATAAACCCCCATTGCCATAAAAGCGAAAGCGGCGGCGGCATCTCCACCCTCGCCAATTTCCAAATCTGTATAGCTCATTTCTGGAATTAATATCGGAAGAACTTTTTTAATAGATGAACGTCCGTGAAAGTTTATATCGTAATAATTTTTTCTAATGATCAACTCTAAATCAACAATTCTTTCAATTATCTTATTAAGATCGTTACACAAATCTGGAAGAAGTTCTGCAAGTTTCAATATAACGACTTTTTCAGAATTTGCATAAGTTATAATACTACCTTCTTTACCAAGACATTCGATAAGTTTCTCGGCAATATCACGACGGTAGTCTCTAGTTTGATCCGCAATGCACTCGTAATGGTTCAATATATTTCCGAAAGCGTCAGCTTTGTCCAGTGAAAACTGGGTTAAAAGCTGTGTATGCGGGGCAATACCTGGATACAAAGGCATGATTGCTGTTACAGACTCAAAATCAAGATAACAAAAAGGCTGTTTTATATTTTCAATCTCAGATTTTAAATTTTTAGATATGTAGTTTGTATTTGTTAACATGCAATTTTTAACAATACTCTGCATCTGCGTAAGTTCAAAATCATCAGGAATCTTATCAATTGTGTCAGCCCCTAGTGCTATCAATTTTTCAATCGCGGGTACGGAAAGTTTTGGTAAATTAAAAATATGGTTTTTTACATCTTTGCCCATACATACGTCAAATACTGGACAATTCTTACAGTTCCTTTTCAAATAAGGGCCAGGCACATTTTCGGAGTTAATATCTTCAAAAGCTTTATCAAAAAGACTCGAGAATTCTTGAACTTTTAATTCAACCTTATCAGAACAGTCAAGCTTTGTAAAAAGACTTGGTATATCCATTCCCAAACGATAATCATTTGATAAGTGAAGAATTGTAGTTTTGCTGATGTTTATACCTGCTTTTGCCAACACCATTGCAGTAAAAGACATATCGTTAACGTATTTGACTTTATATTTGCTGCCCGATTTAGCTTCAAATAAATGCCACGAATTGTTTTTAAGCTTGTGTAATATATCTGCTCTTGCGCAGTAACCGGACACCGCAAACGATACATTACAAATCGTTTTAACATCAGAGCTTAAAATTAATTCTTTAACATCACAAGCAGCAGAATTTGTATTTAATTTCTTTGCATCTACCGCGTCGGGAAAAAGCTGCCATGACATTTTATGAACATTTCTTCCTTCAAGCGTAAGAAATTCATTATTAAGCCCTGTAAGTCTTGGAAGCATACCTCTTTTTGTCATCCAACCCAAAGTATGACAGTTTAAGTAGTTAATAAAAGCAGTTTTGTTTATATGTTCCATAAGTTAAAACAACAGACCTCTTTTTCAAGCATACAGTTTTAAAATTGTGTACCCCAAATTAAATCTAAAAAATCCAAAGCACCCTCTTCTATTTCTGCACCTGCCAGATATTATTTTTAAACCTCTCCAAAATGCTTGCGTCAGTTTGTTTTCTTTGAAAAAACGTCTAATAAATAAATACCCCACAAGGCTTGCCCATCCTCCCTGGAATTGCTGCAAAAGATCAATGCCTCACGTTCAAATTATGCCCGCCCCCCCCACTGTTTAGTATTTTTATTTCTTTCATGATATTGTCCTTGATATAATACTTGCTAAATCCACCGCAATGCCCCAACCATAAAATTGGGGGATGAAGTTAGTTCTTGCATCATTTTTCCCGAAATGGAAATGATAGAGTATAAGGATGAAAATAAAACAATTAAGTCACTGCGTATATCATTGTAAGTGTCATAAGAGTACCAAGGGGAAAAACGATACAGGACAGATATTGCTTAGATTTTAAAGCAACATCTGTGTCCTTACAAATGCCCCAACCGTAAGATCGTGGGAAAATTACTTTTATTTTTCAGACACAACATCCGCTATAATTCCGGAAGATCGTCATTAGCACCTCCCATAGTTTTTTAGTTTTGCTGCCATATTTGCTTTCATAAATTTTTTCTTGTGTTTTTGTCTTTTGCGTTATTTTTATATATCCATAAATGACGTTGTTATTGTAGTACATATGATGTGATTCTGCAATACTCTGGCAAAATTTAAAACCCCTTTTAAAAAAATGGAGAAAAAATACCTTGAAAAAACTCATAGACCAAGCATTAGAATAAGGCCTATAGAAATTTCAAATATTGCAGTCAAACCACTTATAAGTTGCGCTATAGCGCATGTTTTAACATAATTTGCGTTTTTGCAGCAGTGGCAAAAGAACTTGTGTTTCCTGCCTTTTTGATAAAAACTTATCTTCTTTTTTTTGTTACTGTGCAACCTAAAGCGACTTGACTATAGGAGGACTTTGTAATGAGAAAATAACAGGAGTTGGATATTTTAAAGGGTATACCCAAGTACAAATGTTTTCTGTGTTTGGCTACAAAGGGTATTGTTACCAAGAGTTGAAAAAGGGTAAATATTGATACTGGACAACGCATCAATTCACAAAATTAAAAGGGATAAGAGAGTTTATAGAGAAAGTTGGATGTAAAATACTTTATTTGCCACTCTATTTACCAGACTTGAATCCAACTCATTTTTAAAGAAAAAGATATGTGGCAAGAAACAGAAGATTTTTATAGCAAGTTGATCGCATCTTTGAAGCTACAGTACGACGCAACTTAAAGTGATTTGACTATAGCATTAGGGCCAAAAACAGAAATTGGGCTAAGACGAATAACATAAAAATGATGTTTATAAGAGTTTGGAGTGGGTTAAGCAGATAGGCTTTGGGATAAGTTGGCTAGAGCTGCGAACGGCAAATTCAAGCAGCTGAGCAACAGTAGAATTAAAAGACCTTCTTGGATGCCAAGGTAATTTAGACATTTTCTTGGTCTGTTACTTTAAGCCCATTTTCCATAAAATACTTGACATAAGCTAATGATAGTGGTAGAGTATTGGCGCTTTAGTAATGCGAGTGCTAAAGTATATTGATTGCCAAAATAACTTTATAAGAGGATAAAGTGCGGCACATAGCACTGGAAGTTTTAAAAGAAAGAAAGACTACAATATTAAGCGCTGTTATACATCATTATATTAAAACGGGTAAGCCTGTAGGCTCAAACGTTTTAGCACAGGAGTACAATATTCATCTTTCTCCTTCTACTGTTAGGAATCTAATGGCAGATCTTGAAGAAGAGGGTTATCTTACGCATCCTCATACCTCTGCTGGCAGAATTCCAACAGATAAGGGTTATAGATCCTATGTTGATAATCTTGTAAAGTTGCAGAGATTTGCCGTAGAAGAAGAAGAGAGAATAAAAAAAGAGTACAAACAAAAATATAATGAAATAGAAGCCCTTCTTTTGGAAACTTCGCGTATTTTATCGGGTCTTTCTCAATATACCGGTTTTGTTATGGCGCCTAAAGCTCAGTACGATGAAATAAAAAACATTGAGCTTGTGCAAATTGCAAAAGATGAACTTTTAGTGGTATTGCTTACTCAAAGCGGAATGATAAAACATAAAAAGATAACAGCTTCTCTTACGTCAGGGCAGCTAAGCAAACTGAGAAACTTTTTAAATGAGAAATTAAGAGGGGTGTCTGTCGCGCAGGCAAATAGAAGAATTGTTTTGGAAATAAGAGATTTTAAGCAGAGTGGGTTGGAGATTTTAAGGATAGCTGAGAAAATAAGCGATGTTTTTTACAATATACAGGATGACGTATACATAGGTGGCGCGTCTAACGTGATGGAAGTTCCTGATTTTAACGATTTTGAGTCTGTAAAATCGCTTATAAAATTTAACGAAGATAAAGAAAAGTTGATAGAGATTATAAGCAAAGATTTTGGCAGCAAAGGAATAAATGTAAAAATAGGTTCTGAAAACACATTTAAAGGATTAAAAGATTTAAGCATGATAACTACCGTGTATAAAAACGGCGAACAGCCTGTAGGTGTTTTGGGAATTATCGGGCCTAAACGTATGGAATATCAAAGAATGATGTTGCTTGTAAGTCGTATTTCTGAAATGCTAAGCAAATTTTTTAAAGACAAAGAGCAATAGGGGGATATTTTAATGGACGACGAAACAGAGGAAGTTGTAAACGAACAAGATGGCCAAACCTGCGACTGCGGCAAGGCAAGAAACGAAGAGATATCTGAAGTTGAAATTTTAAAGCAGTCTGTTGAAGATCAAAAAAAATTAGCTCAGGATTATTACGATCAACTTGTAAGGCTTAAAGCTGATTTCGAAAATTACAGAAGACGATCCGAAAAAGAAAAGATAGCCTATTTAGAGTCGGGAAAAGAAGAAATTCTTATAAAACAAATTAATATTGATGATGTATTACAGCAAGCTTTAAAAAGCGCAAAAACAAGCAACAACATAGAAAGCGTAGTAGTCGGTCTCGAAATGATAAGCAAAGAGTTTGCGAAGATGTTGAAGGAAGAAGGTATTGAAGAAATACAGTGCGATAAGTTTAATCCTAATGTATGCGAAGCTCTAGATTACACCGAAAGCGATGAAGAAGATGGTAAAGTTTTAGAAGTTTACCAAAAGGGATATAAAATGAAAGATAAGCTTTTAAGAGTTGCAAAGGTTAAAGTGGCAAAAAATAATAAGACTGAAACTGAAAATGAAAATAATTAACACAGGGGGAAATATATGGCAAAAATTATCGGTATCGATTTAGGAACATCAAATTCTGCAGCAGCCGTTATGGAAGGCGGTAAAGCTACTCTTATCCCTTCGGCTGAAGGCACAACATTGGGCGGCAAGGCTTTTCCTTCTTATGTTGCATTTACAAAAGATGATCAGCGTTTAGTTGGCGAGCCCGCGAGAAGACAGGCAGTTACAAATACGGAAGGAACTATAAGCGCTTTTAAGAGAAAAATGGGAACTGATTACAAATACAATGTAAATGATAAAGAGTTTACACCTCAGCAGCTTTCGGCTTTCGTTCTTCAGAAAATTAAAATAGACGCTGAATCTTATTTGGGCGAAACAATATCAAAAGCAGTTATTACTGTACCTGCATATTTTAATGATAATCAGAGGCAGGCTACAAAGGATGCAGGTGCAATCGCTGGTCTTGAAGTAGTAAGACTTGTTAACGAGCCCACAGCAGCTTCGCTTGCTTACGGTATAGATAAGGTCGGCTCAGAGCAGAAAATATTGGTTTTTGACCTCGGCGGTGGAACCCTCGATGTAACCATTATGGAGATGGGTGCTGAAGGTACATTCGAAGTTCTTTCAACTTCAGGCGATACGCAACTTGGCGGAACCGATATGGATAATGCTCTAATCGATTATATTGCCGAAGAGTTTAGAAAGACAAACGGAATAGATCTAAACAACGATAAAATGGCGATACAGCGTTTAAAAGAAGCTGCTGAAAAAGCAAAAATAGAACTTTCAAACGTTTTTGAAACCGATATCAACCTTCCGTTTATAACTGCTGATGCATCAGGTGCTAAACATTTGGATATGAAGTTTACAAGAGCAACTCTTGAAAATCTTGTAAGACCTATTGTTGAAAGATGCAAAGCGTCGCTAGATCAGGCTATAAAAGACGCAAAACTTACGGCTGAAACAATTACAAGAATTATTTTGGTTGGCGGACCTACCAGAATGCCTATCGTTCAGAAATTTGTTGAAGATCATGTGGGGAAAAAAGTTGAACGTGGAATAGACCCTATGGAGTGCGTGTGTTTTGGAGCGGCTATTCAGGCGGCAGTATTAACTGGAGATGTTAAAGATATTCTTCTTTTAGATGTTACTCCGCTTACTCTCGGGATCGAAACTATGGGTGGCGTAAGAACTACTTTGATAGACAGAAATACTACGGTCCCCGCCAAACGTTCTCAGATATTTTCAACAGCTGCAGATAATCAGCCCGGCGTTGAAATCAACATTCTTCAGGGTGAAAGACCTATGGCAAAAGATAATTTGTCACTTGGCAAATTTATGCTTGACGGAATACCACCTGCGCCAAGAGGAATCCCTCAGATTGAAGTTACTTTTGATATAGACGCAAACGGTATTTTACATGTTTCAGCAAAAGACAAAGGAACAGGTAAAGAACAGTCAATTAAAATATCATCGTCAACAAAGCTTTCAAAAGATGATATAAATAAATATGTTAAGGAAGCTGAACAGTATGCTTCTGAAGATACAAAGCGCAAAGAAGAGATTGAAGTAAGAAATGAAGCAGATAATCTTTTTTACTCTGTTGAAAAGAGTCTAAAGGAGCATGGCGATAAAGTTTCTTCTGATGAAAGACTTGGAATAGAACAGGCATTGACTGCTGCAAAAGATGCTTTAAAAGGTGGTGATGTAGCTGCAATGAAGTCAACAAAGGAAGCATTAACAACAGCTTCTCACAAACTTGCTGAAGCGGTATATAAATCTTCACGAGCTCAAAATGCTCAAAGCTCTACACAACAAGAACAGCCTCAGGGTGATGATGCTCAGCAAACGTCTAATAATGAAGAAAAAGTTGTCGACGCAGAAGTTGTTGATGATAAGAAATAAAAAATGACAAGAGGGAGGATTGTCACTATTGTGTTGTCTTTGTAAGGAATGAAATGACAAAGCAATCCAAAGCTTCACTTCCGTAATAGGAAGGATGCGCGTGTAGTGTAAATGTTAAAGAAAAATGGTAGTAGTAAATCTTATTAAAAACATAATTCAGCATTGTGAATACAAAAACCTGCAAAAACCATGAAACTTTTTTCGTATATTTGTCCTGATGAGATTCTACAAGCTAATGATTTTAAAATATTAAAATGTTAAAATACGGACTAGTAATTGAGCCTCTTTCGTCTGTGTTATTTTGCAAGGAACTCACGACTTAAGACATTCAAGGGTAAAATTCAAGTGATGAAAGCAATCCGTCGTCATTGTTAACATTTGAAATTTAGCAATTTCAAAGCAGTTGGACAACGATGGAATTAAAAACCTTTTTTGAGAGGTGTAGAATGATTTAGACATTTTCTTGGTGTGCTGAGGTAGCTCAGTTGGTAGAGCACAGGTCTGAAAAACCTGGTGTCGGCAGTTCGATCCTGCCCCTCAGCATTTGTAGCGTATTTTGGAGTACTGACAAGATAATAATTTTAGAGACACTCAAATTTTTAATGCTGTAGCCAAAACCAGGACAATCCCCTCATGCAAGGAATATGATATAATTTTAGCATGCTAAACTCTGGAAATAAAAAACTTGAACAGATTCCTAAACTGCCAGGTGTTTACATAATGCGCGATGGAATAGGTAATATCATATACATAGGCAAAGCTAAAAGTCTTAAAAACAGACTGTCGTCGTATTTTAATGCTGATATAAATTCAAAATCTACAGCTATTATAACGGCAATGCGTAAAATTGATTATATTTTATGCACGTCTGAAAGAGAAGCATTGATAGTTGAAAGACAGTTAATAAACAAGATAAAGCCATACTTTAATTCCATGTGGAAAGATGATAAATCTTATCCATATATCAGGTTTTCTATTAATGAAGACTTTCCGCGTTTAACACTTACGAGAAAAAAACTTAATGGAAATGCTTTGTATTTTGGTCCGTATCCTCAAATTTTTTATATAAAAAAACTTACCCGCTGGCTTGTAAAACTTTTTAAGATTCGTACGTGTAAAATGCTTCTTTTGGAAGGATCGTTGCCTGAACAAAAAAAAGTTAAATCATGTCTTTACTATCATACGGAAATGTGTTACGGTCCATGTCTTGGTAAAATTACGTCAAAAGATTATAAAGCAAAAATAAAAGATGTTGAGTTGTTTTTAAATGGAAAATTTAAGAAACTTGAAGATGAATGGGAATCGTATATGTTCAACTTAAGCGAGAACATGCGTTATGAAGAGGCAAAAGAGATAAGAGACAGGCTTTACGCTCTTCAAAATATGTCGGAAAGAGTTATGATAAGCGAAATTACGCAAGATGATATAAACCAGTCTGTACAAAGAGCAGACAGTATAAATGAATTAAAAAATGTTCTAGGACTAAAACATCCACCGGCTGTAATAGAAGGGTTTGATAATTCAAACATACAGGGTACAAATGCTGTGGCTTCTATGGTTAGGTTTCAAAACGGTATTGCCGATAAAAAGAATTATAGAAGATTTAAGATTAAAACGGTTGTAGGAGCGGATGATTTTGCAAGCATGCATGAGGTTGTTTACAGGAGGTACTCTTCATTAATAAGAAAAAATGAAAAACTACCAGATTTGATTTTGATTGACGGAGGAAAAGGACAGCTTGGAGCCGCTGTGAGCGCATTGGAAGAACTTCAAATACGGATTTCTATAATTTCGCTTGCTAAGAAGAATGAAGAAATTTTTTTGCCTGATAAAGATAAAGCATTGGTTTTAAGCAAGTATTCCGAAGCTTTAAAGCTTTTGCAATCAGTAAGGGATGAATCTCATAGATTTGCCGTAAGTTATCACAGAAAACTTAGGGCAAAAGAGTTTGGAGTATAGCCATGAAAAGTAAAATACCATCAAGTATTATCGAAAAAATGAAATACTATCCTTGCTTTTATGTAAAAGTTTGGAAAGCTTGCTTTAAGATTCCTGCAGGAAAAACATTAACTTATAAACAGCTTGCAAAAAGAATAAAATTGCCCAAGGCATCTAGAGCCGTTGGTATGGCGTTAAGTAAAAATCCGTTTGCTCCGATAATTCCTTGCCATAGAGTGATAAGAAGTGATGGAAAAATGGGCGGTTATTCTGCAGCAGGCGGGATAAAGAAAAAAATAAAGATGCTTCGGTATGAAAGAGAAACAGGAAAAGACGCAAGTAATTGCTGATGAAATATAAAGTTAAAAGTTAGTTGACTGTATTCAAAT
The DNA here is from genome assembly GCA_025998355.1 of Endomicrobiia bacterium. Lineage (GTDB taxonomy): Bacteria > Elusimicrobiota > Endomicrobiia > Endomicrobiales > Endomicrobiaceae > Endomicrobiellum. The sequence continues at coordinate 6,733 of BNVV01000011.1, read as the reverse complement.
TCGCAAGCACAACAGCGAATTTTAACTTTAAGTCTAATTGATAAACTTTTACATAATTTGGTAACGTTTACCCGTGACGATTTTAAATCTTGAATAAATCAAATGCCCTAAAGGGCATCCATTTGATGTAGAGTTGTTTTGTGCTACAAGCACTGTTGATAATCCTGAGCCTAAAGAAGCCTTAATAGTAGGAGAAATAGATTTTGTGTTCTGCTCTTGCCACAGCTGTGGTGAGATGTTTCATGCTGAGCGTTTTATACTTTACTATGACAGCAATAATGAACTTATAACCTTTGTATATCCACTAAGTTTTCGGGAACAGGCAGCGCAATATAAAGCAAAAACGAGCGAGGAATTTAAATTTGTGTTGGACGATTATGAAGAAAAACAAAAAATAAAGTACGAACCTCTCTCGCTGTTTGGTACCGAAAATTTGGTTTCTTTGCTTCGTGTGGGACAAGGTACTGAAGATGAAGAATCGATATTAAAATACATTGCTCCTAAATTGTCTTTAGATATTATAAAAATTTCTCCAAATCTTGCCAGAAGATTAGGAATTCCAAAAATTCTGCCTGTCGCTAAAGGGAAAAAGAACATCAAAGAGAGATTTTTAATTTCAGGTTTAGAGACTCTTAAGAAATATAATTCTAATCCTTTGCATTACATTGAATCTCTTGAAAAGATATTAAGACAAAAGACAATTATTACAGATGTAAAAAATGACAGCTCCTTTATACTATATTAAAGTTTCAATATTGGTTTTAATTTTTCCTATTGTATTTTACACTTCTGTCTATGCTGATTTGAAAGTTACAAAAATTTCACAAAACAAGGGGTCGTTTTGTATTGTTTTAAATAAAGATATTAAGATTTCGGATATACTTTTTGAAAATGATGATATTAAATTCCCTGTATACGCTGGCAAAGGTAAAGTGTATAAGCAATTTGCTATTTTAAAAAGAGATTTCCGCCGGTATCTCGTCAATTCCTTAATGCAAAATCAAACATCACCAAAAACTAAAAACACTTCATTTAAAGTAAATAAATTTTCAATTTTTAAAAATCATAAAACAATAAAAGCTTTTACATCTGTGATTTTTGATGATGATATTGAAGTTGAATGCCGTATTATGCAGACAAAAGGCAAATTATGGATTGCATGGCCTTCTAATAAAAAAAATAATAATTGGGTAAAGAATTTTAAATTTATGAACAGGGATTTAGGAGAACTGGTTGAAAAAGAACTGATCGCAAACTATACTTCTAACGCTCTACAGAAACACTAATCTAAGCAGCTTGAGCACCTTCTGACTTAACCGTTTTTTGAAAAAAGAGCAAAAAGAGATGAGAAGAAGCTAAATGGCAAAAATTTTCGTATAACCAAGGGTTATGAGGGAATATATACACAAGGAATGGAATGTAGCAGTAAGAATTATCAGCAATATGTTGGCACAAAACACATAGGAGCACAGCCAATAACGAAAAAGAAATAAAGACATTTTATAAACGAAGAAACAAAGCTTACTGTAAAATCTTTGAAGTAATCGGGAGAGCTAAAACGCTCAAGTAAGGAGTAACCAAGCTCGAGTGGTTCAAGCTCAAACTAATGATGCCTCAGATGCCACAGCCGCGATAGTGGCGCAGAGATATAGACAAAAGCAGCAGTGATGATATGGGTGAAATGATATGCTGAAGAGCTGATGGCAAGGTTTAGGTTTGAAGGGCTTGAAGGTTTTCCTCTGCCGCTCCACCACCGGAGTATGTCGTTCATCGCAAAGCAATGGTAGGAGCAGAAGCGGATTTGAGCAGTTCAAGTCCAAACCTCAAGTAAGTCCAAGCAGTTCAAGTAGCCCAAACGGTCTGGTTCGAGTAGAGTTCAAGTTTAAGCTCGAGCAGCAACGCAGACACAAGCAGTGGCGCAGATCCATGTGCGGTAGGGTATTGTTACGGTTTTGGTGTTGAAAACATAGAAAACCTTTTTGTTTTCTATATTCAGTTGTTTAAAATAATTTCGGCAACTCTTTTGTTTACTCCGGAAATTCCTAGCATTTTCCTAAAAGCAAGAAGTTCTTTAACTTTTGGCATATAATTTTCAGATCTTATCTGTTCTAATACCGAAATAGCAATTTTTTGCGGTTTTGCGTCAAACTGTATAAATTCAGGAACTACACTCTTACCAGCTAAAATGTTTACTATGGCTATATACTTTATCCTTATAATTGCCCTTATAAAAAAATAGTTAAAATACGATAATTTATACATAACAGCCATAGGAATTCCCATTAAAGCGTTTTCAAGACTTACTGTTCCAGATGGACAAATTGCAAAATCTATAGTTTTTCTTTTATTAAAATCTCCAGAAACATCTAAATCTATATATTCCGGCAAAACGCAACCAACTTTTTTATCAGCGCTAAACATTACAAATTTTGCATTTATTTTTTCTTTAAGTATTTTTGCAGTTTCAATAATTATCGGTAAATGATGTTTAATGGCACTTTTTCTACTACCTGGAAATAAACCTACAACAGGTGTGTTTGACAATATACCAAAACTTTGCTTTTCAGGTACCATGTCTATTAAAGGGTTTCCTACAAAAACAGCATCAACACCGTTATCTTTATACAACTTTTCTTCAAACGGCAAAATTACAATCATTTTCTTTACAGTTTCGGCTAGTTTCTTTATTCTTCCGCTGCGAGATGCCCAAACCTGAGGACTTATATAGTAAAAAACAGGAATGTTCATTTTTCTTGCAAGATAGGCAATGTGTATGTGAAAACCATAATAATCTACAAGTATAATTTTATCAGGATGATTTTTACTAAAATATTCTTCTAATTTTTTTAAAACTTTTCCTAGATAAAGCGTTTGTTTTAGAGTTAAAATCCCAAAAGCGTTAATATTTACTATATCTTCAAGAAATTCATCAACGGTAAATTTTAAATTATTGCCACCTATTGCAGAAATATGGCATGAAGGACTAATTTTTTTTATTTCTTTTATGAGATTTGCGGCATGTATTTCTCCAGACAAATCGCCGGCAGAAATGAAGATTCTATCATTTGCCATTAAAACACCATATTTTTTAGAATGTTGATAGCCAACTCAACAGCGTCCCTGCCCTGTTCGCCTGAAACCAAAGGTTTTTTACCTTCCATTACATTTGTTAAAAAATTGTCTAATTCATAAAAAAGGGGTTCATTTGATGGAAGTTTAGGTTTTTTAATGTCTATATCAAGAAGAGAAGTCATTTTTTCTTTTCTTTTTTTCTTTGTGTAAACTTTAAGACTTTTTCCTGCATAATCTATAGATACATAACTGTCCGACTGGAAAATTCTTATTTTTCTATATTTTCCAAGCGTCACTCGACTTGCAGACACATCAGCCACGCAACCATTTGCATATTTTAATCTAACCTTAGCAATATCTTCAGTACTAGAAAGTATTTTTGCCCCGTGAGCCTCAACCGAAACAACCTTATCCTTTACAAGATAAAATAAAATATCTAGATCGTGTATCATTAAATCAAGCACCACACCTATATGACTTGTTCTCGAGTCATAAGGCCCAAGCCTGTTAACTTCAACAAACTTTGGACTGTTTATAAATGGCGCTGCTGCAATAACTGCAGGATTAAATCTTTCTACATGGCCAACCTGTAAAACTAAATTTCTATCTTTTGCTATTTCTATCAGCTCCTCAGCTTCTCGAACATTTAAAGTAAAAGGTTTTTCGACAAGACAGTGTATGCCGTTTTGCAAAAGATGTTTTGCAACCTCATAATGGTACGTAGTAGGGACAGAAATTACTGCAGCATCAACTTTTTCTATAAGCTCATTATAATCTGTTAAATAATTTGTCTTATTTGCTTTTGCAATCTTTACGACTCTTTTTTCATCTGTATCAACGACATATTCAAGTTTAGAATTAGAGTGCTGTCCTAAAATTCTTGCATGATGCTGTCCTAAGGATCCTACCCCTATCACGGTTGTTCTTATATTCATTTTTGTAACTCTTTATAACTTTGATTATCTTGTAAATATCGGCTTTTGAAAGTGATTGGTGAATAGGAAGAGATACTACCTCTTGCGCGACTTTTTCTGCTTCTTTGCATAACCCGACTTCGTATCCAAGTTGTTTATAGAACGGCTGATTGTATATTACGGAATTGTAATATATCCCGCTTCCTATGCCCTTATCTGCAATATACTTAATAAATTCTTCTCTCTGAGAAGGTGAGACTCTTATCGTATATTGGTGAAAAACATGTCTAGAGTTTTTTGGAACACAAGGAATTTGCAAGAAATCCAAATCTTTAAAAGCTTCATTATATTCCTGTGCATTTGCAATTCTTTTTGATATCCAATTTTCAAGCTGTTCAAGCTGCGCTACGCCTATTGCTGCAGCAAGATTTGTAAGTCTGTAGTTGTATCCCAAAACAGTATAAGTAGAATGAGCATCCCTGCCGTGGTTTATAACCTGTCTTGCATATTTATCGAATTTCGCATCATTTGTCAGTATAATTCCGCCTTCGCCTGTCATCATATTTTTTGTAGCATAAAATGAGAATGCTGACGCATCACCGAAAGAACCTACTTTTTTATTTTTAAATTCTGCTCCGTGAGCTTGGCATGAATCTTCTATAAGCTTAAATTTATACTTTTGCTTGAGTTCGAGGATTGCATCCATATCGCACGAAAGTCCGTATAAATGAACTATCAAAACAGCCTTCACATTCTTTTCTTTTTTCAATATTTTTTCAAGTTCGACAGGATTTATGTTAAATGTTTTTGGATCGATATCGGCAAAAATTGGCTTTGCATTGCAAAAAAGAATAGAATTTGCGGTTGCTATAAACGAGAAAGGAGTTGTAACAACTTTGTCTCCGGACTTAACCCCACACATCAAAAGAGCCGTATGAAGAGACGTTGTTCCGTTTACGCTTGCAATACCAAACTTTGCGCCAGAATATCTTGCGAAAGACTGTTCAAACTGCGTAACATATTTGCCGCTTGCAAGAATTCTTGAATCTAGAACCTCTTTTATTAATTGTCGTTCTCTCTTTCCAACAACTGGATGTGCTACGTTTATCATTTTTTTTCTTCTTTAAATTTGATTTCAACATGGCGCTTTAATATTACATAACTTGTCGTCATCAAAAAATGGAGCCTGGCGCCTACTTTTTGCCATGTCTTTCAATTCCTTATGTTTTCTTTATATACCAAGTATAGTTACCCCTGCTCTTTTTGCTTTCTCTATAATTTCATCTTTATCTAACATTAAAGTTACACCGGTTTCTATCGCTATTGCTCGTACTTTATTTTCTTTTAAAATATCAATAGTATCAGTACCTATCACAGGCACATCAAACCTAAAATCTTGATTTGGTTTTGCAACTTTAACAACTACTGAATTTTCTCCTCCGAGTTTATATGCACGCTTAATACATTCGTCAGTACCCTCGATAGATTCAACAGCAAGAACAGATTTATCTTTTACTACAACAGTCTGTCCAATATCAAAACCTGCCACGACCTTTGCTATTTTATATCCAAACTCCATATCTTTACTTTCATCCAAAGAAAGCTTCTTCCCAGATATTAAACCTTTTGGAGCAAGTAAAGATGTTAAATAAACATGAGACGGTATTAAATGCATTCCATCTTTTTCAAACTCGTTTGCAATAGTTTTTAAAATGGTATCTGCCTTTTTATTGACCAAACTACCCATTACTTTAATAGCGCGCCAATCCATACCAATAGCAGAATAAATTATACTGTGTTTTACCTGTCCTGCCATTATAACGGTTTTTACATTTTCATTTTTCAAAACATCTATAATTTTCTGAAACTTACCGACAGAAAGCCAATAAATCTTGTCGCAAATTCTTTCTAATTCGGGATTTGCTTCTTCTTTTAACGCAATACAAACAACCCTATTGCCACTTTTTTTTATTTCTTGGGCAACCAAAAATGGAAATCTATTATTACCCGATATCAAACCTATACTTTCCATTTAACACTCTTTGCTTCGTCTTTTTTGATAATTTTTCGCTTTTTGCTTTGTCTACTTAGAGTTTAATCGGGTCTTGCTATCCCTCTTTTTGAACTTTTTATGAATTCAATTATTTCCTGTACATAAATAGACTTGCTCTGTTCTATTCTTGCCAAAGCGTCTTGAATTAAAAGTTTAGACATAAAGAGCGTACGGTAAGCTTCTTTTACCGCAAAAATATCCTCTAACGGTATTTTTCTTCTTTTCATACCTACTAAATTTAAACCGACAAGCCTTGCTCTGTATCCGGCGCATAAAGCATACGGAATTATATCCATAGTAACAGCAGCTCCAACACCTGTCATTGTCCCCTTCCCGATATTTGTAAATTGATGAATGCCAACAAGTCCGCTAATAAAAGCACCATCTCCTATTTCAGCATGCCCCGCAGCGACAGAGCAATTAGCCATAACAACATTATCTCCAACCCGACAATCGTGAGCAATGTGTGATGATATCATAAAATAACAATTTTTACCGATTATTGTCTTTTTTGTACCTCTGTTAAAAGTCACAAACTCTCTAGCCACAGTGCCGTCGCCAACATAAACTTTTGAAGGCTCGTTATTATAACTTAAATCCTGAGGAGGCGTACCTATCGAAGCTGAATTATAAATTTTACAGTTCTTGCCAATTTCAGCATACTCTATGTAAGCATTTGAACCTATTATTGTGC
>BNVV01000010.1 GCA_025998355.1 Endomicrobiia bacterium | reverse complement strand
AAAACAAAGACATAGCAACAGTAACTTGTTAGAGTTTTTAGAGACGCCCTATAGTATATCCCTGACAAATTTATTAATAATTTTAAAGAAGGATCTTGTTATATGGAAAGAAAATATCAAGTAGTGATAATCGGAGCAGGGCACGCAGGCTGTGAAGCTTCTTTAGTATGTGCAAGAATGGGATTGAAAACGCTTGTGCTTACACTAAACGTAGATTCAATAGCAAGAATGCCTTGTAATCCGGCAATCGGAGGAATCGCAAAAGGACAAATGGTTAGAGAAATCGACGCTATAGGCGGAGAAATGGGCCAGATAACAGATCATGCAGGATTACAATTTAAAATGTTAAACAGTTCAAGGGGGCCTGCAGTATGGTCGCCAAGAGCCCAGTGCGATAAAGAACTTTATTCTGTTCTAATGTCAAAATCTTTACAAAATCAGTCTAATCTTGAAATACTACAATCTGAAGCAACATCACTAATAGTAAAAAATGGAAAAGTGTGTGGTGTAAAAATACTTACCGGAGAAACAATAAACGCCGACGCAGTAGTAGTAACCACCGGAACATTCTTGAACGGCGCAATATATCTTGGCAAAATGCATTTTGACGGTGGAAGATTTAACGAAAGGTCCGCATCTTATCTTTCAATATCACTTGCCAAAGATTGCGGTTTAACGCTGAGCAGATTTAAAACAACAACAACTCCAAGAATTAATACCCTTTCAATAGATTATTCAAAAATGACAGAACAGCTTGGTGATGAAAAGCCAAAACCATTCTCTCATTTTACAGAAATTAAACAATGGAGAACAACCTTAAAACAACTTCCGTGCTGGCTTACATACACAAATCTTAATACTCATAAAATAGTTGAAGACAATCTCGGTCTTTCTTCTATCAGCATAGGAGAAGTAAACAGTAAAAGTCCAAGATATTGTCCTGCTATAGAAGAAAAGATTGAACGCTATCCTGAAAAAACAAGCCATCACATATTTGTCGAGCCAGAAGGATACAACACAAATGAAGTTTATCTTAATGGTCTTTACACGGGTCTTCCTTTTGATCTCCAGCAGAAAATGATAAACTCAATAGTCGGTCTTGAAAACGCAAAAGTTATAAGATACGGGTATGCCATTGAATATGACTATTCAAGTCCATTACAAATCAAAAAATCTTTAGAAACAAAAACCGTCGAAAATCTTTTCTTAGGCGGGCAAATAAACGGAACTACTGGTTATGAAGAAGCGGCATCTCAAGGTTTTGTGGCTGGCGTAAACGCAGGTCTTAAAGTTTTGGGCAAAGCTCCCCTTATACTTGGAAGAAATGAATCTTATGTCGGAATACTTATAGACGATATAACTACAAAAGGCGTGGATGAGCCTTACAGGATGTTTACATCTAGAGCAGAGTACAGACTTTCTATAAGAAACGATAACGCCGACTTAAGACTTATGGATATAGGTCGTTCAATAGGACTTATATCGGATAAAGCATATGAAAAATTTGAGCTGTATAGAAATACTCTTGCAGATGTATATGAAAACAATACCGACAATTTACCTACCGATAAAGATTTATCTCCATGGTCTTTTGAAAAAATAAGTGAAGAAGTTTTTATACATAAAAAATACGAAGGTTACATAGAGATTCAAGATAAGATGGCAAATAAAATGAAGAAAAATGAAGATCGTAAAATCCCTGAAGATTTTGATTACAGTAAAGTTGATTCTTTTTCTTCCGAGACAAAACAAAGGCTTATGGAAGTGCGTCCACAAACTATAGGACAAGCTTCTAGAATACATGCAGTCAAACCGTCTGATATAGCGATTCTTACAATTTATCTTGAAAAACGAAAAAGAGGGGAGTCAAAAAAACTTTGAGAAGAAAAATAGTTGATATTTATTTTTTTACAGGAACGGGTAATACATTACTTGCGGCAAAAACAATTGCCGAGACATTAAAAAATAACAATTGTATAGTCAACGTTAATGATATTGCAAAAACTGACCCGAAAAAAGTTAACCTATCAAATACCGTAGGGATAGGTTTTCCGATAGCTTGCTGGAATACATTTCCGATAGCAAGAAGCTTTATAAATGATTTACCAAATACAATCGGAACGGAAGTTTTTATATTTGCAACCATGGGAAGTTCTTCTTTAAATGCTGCTGCAAACTTTGGACATATTCTTAAAAACAAAGGATACTCTCTAATAGGTTCTTGTGGCTTTTTAATGCCAAATAATTTTATTGCAGTGCAAAAAGAAGAAAAGAACGTGGCAAAAAGAGAAAAAGCGTATAAGCAAATGGAGCACTTTGCAAGCGAACTTGTCACTAGCGCGCCAAATCATGGCAAAACAAATTTATTTTTCCAAACGTGTTTTGCAATATCGAGTTTTATAATAAATAGATGGAAAGGAAACATCTTCCAAAGAATTGCAAAATTTAATATAACCAAAAGCAGATGCACCAAATGTGGGCTTTGCGCTAAAATATGTCCTGTTAAAAACATCTTATCAGAAAATAATTGTCCTGTTTTCTCCGGAAGAAGATGTCAACTATGTATGAGATGTATATCGTATTGTCCTTCGCATTCAATAAAATTTTTTCTTATAAGAAAAACATATAGAGCGCTAACTGATGAGGAAATGAAAAGGTGGTTTCTCTGCGTTAAAAAATGAGGACTATAGCTAAATCACTTCAAGCTGCGCCGGAACAAAAAAGAAGACAAGTTTTTGTTAAAAAGATGGCACAAGACATAAGTTTTGTCTGTTTTGCTACAGGGTTTCTCTAAAAACCTGATATTTATCAAAAAAACATAGAACAAAAAAGTACCTTTTATGTCTTGGCAAGAAAATTTTAAAATTTGCAAAAAAGTCGGACAAAAAACCTAGAAACAGAAAAACAATGAGGTTTTTGGAGAAACCCAGCTTGTTTATAGGAATGAGGATTGTATATAGCATTGCGGTAAGGTAAGCGAGCGGATACGAGATTACTTAAGCTGGTATAATATCAAACAGCGCCACAAAAACTTGAGTTACAAAACGCTGCTTCGTTGTTCTTTGGCTATCTTTAATGCCAATTAGTCCAATGTGTTATGAGATTCTACGATGCATTGACAATTCCATAGGCAAGTTATAGAATGAAGCCATGGAGAATATTGATATTTTGGCTGTAAAAGTTAAAAAAACAGCGGAAAAGTTAAAAAAAATTACTGATGAAAATAATAAATTGAAGTTGGAAGTAGAGTATTTAAGAAAAGATAATGAACGTAACAAGAGACAATTTGGCGAGTATTTAGTGTTAAGGAAAAATACAGAGGCAGCGGTTATAAAAATTGAAAGAATTATAAAAAAAATTGATACGGCAAAGGTCTAATGATTATGACCGCAACCTCCGAAAGAATTATGGGTAGAGACATAGAATTTAATATAGACGATATAGATGAACTGAGCTTTAGCAGAGTGATAAATTTTGTAAATGAGCAGTGGATGGAGGTGAAAAGTGAGAATATTAACGTCCCCGACACGCAGAAAATAGCAGCTTTGACAGCTGTAAAAATTGCGGCAGAACTGCTCAAATTAAAAGATTTGCAGGAAAGTATTTCAAACAATTATGAAAGAAAAATTAGAGACTTCATTATACAGTTAGACGAAGTTGATTGTACAAATTGAAATATTTTTTTATATTTAATCTGCGGTGTTGGTGATGTTTTAGTCGGTTTATTTCTATAAGTCTATTTTAAAGAACAACAGTCGAGTGTATGTTCTTGGACATATGTCGCTGTATCTTACTCTTGAAAAGATGGACATTAGATCGATTAAAAATAACGGCATCGCGGATTTTTATTATGAAACAAACAAATTTTTTTGAAAATGTAGCAAATCAGAAGAACAAGCCGTTGGCTGCAAGAATGGCTCCCGGTAGTTTTGAAGAGTTTATGGGACAGGATAACATCTTCGGAAACGGTAAACTTTTACGTCGTTCAATAGAGGCTGATAACCTTGGGTCTGTAATTTTTTTCGGACCTCCTGGGACAGGTAAAAGCGCATTGTCAAAAATTATTGCTTTAAAAACAAAGTCGCATTTTGAAGAAGCAAATGCTGTAACAATAGGTATAGCAGATATAAGGAAAATAATAGATGCAGCAAAAGCAAGAGCAGAGATATCAGGCAAAAAGACTGTTCTTATGCTTGATGAGATTCATCATTTTAATCGTTCGCAACAAGACGCATTGCTTCCTGATGTTGAAAGAGGAACAATAACTTTAATTGGAATAACAACAGAGAATCCGTTCTTTTATATAAATGCTGCGATTATTTCAAGAAGTACAGTTTTTGAGTTTAAACCTTTGGAGAAAGAAGCTCTTTCATCAATTATGGAAGCGGCTCTAAAGGATAAAGAAAAAGGGCTCGGAAACTATAAAGTTAAAATGTCTGATGAGGCAAAAGAACATTTGCTTGTAAACGCTGATGGAGATGCCAGAAAACTTCTCAACGCTCTTGAGATAGGAGTTCTTTCAACAAAAGTTGACGATGGCGGTGCAAGAATTTTTGATATTGGCATAGCGCAGGAATCGATGCAGAAAAGAGCCATCCTATATGATCGATCAGGAGATGCTCATTACGATCACATATCTGCGTTTATTAAATCTATGAGAGGCACTAATCCTGACGCAGCTATTTATTGGATGGCAAAAATGCTTACAGCGGGCGAAGATCCTCGTTTTATTGCAAGAAGAATTGTAATTTGCGCTTCTGAAGATGTAGGTATGGCAGATCCCATGGCTTTAACCTTAGCAGTCTCTGCTTTTAGTGCGGTTGAATTTATAGGAATGCCTGAAGCAAGAATTATTTTAGCTCAAGCAGCGATTTATGTTGCATGCGCTCCTAAATCGAATGCTTCTTATTTATCTATCGAGAAAGCTTTATCTGAAGTTAAAAATGGTAAAGCCAGAAATGTTCCTAATCACTTAAAGGATGCAAATCTCGATTGCGAAAAGTTTGGACACGGACAGGGATATAAATATCCGCATGATTTTGAAGGACATTATGTAGAACAAGATTACTGGACTGATCCTGTCGAACTTTATAGTCCGACAGAAGAAGGTTGCGAAGGGAGAATTCGTGAGCGACTATTTGGAATTAGAAAAAAGAAAAGTAAGGACTGAATTTTTATCTTTAAGAAATAGAATGGATTCGGTTTCAGTAGCGGCTTACAGCGTCGATATTTTTGCTAAGATTGAGATGCTTGCTACGTATAAAAAGGCAAGAACAGTTATGTTTTACCTATCTTGCGGTTCTGAAGTTGCGACTGACTCAATGATAACGTCTGCTATTAAAGAAGGCAAAATTGTTGCTGTTCCGGCGTTAAAGAATACTATAGACAAACAGATGCAAGTTGTAAAAATTTCAAGACTTGAAGACGCATGCCAACTTGTCTATGGTATAAGACAGCCGGAAATAAGTCCCAATGATATTGTTGAAAAAGACGATATTGATTTGGTTTTTGTTCCGGGTGTCGCTTTTAATGTTTTAGGTTATAGAATAGGTTATGGCAAAGGCTATTATGACAGGTGGCTTGAAAGCGTGTCGATATCCAAGACAATAGCGCTTGCTTATGATTTTCAAATTACAAAAAAACTTCCAATCGGAAAACACGATATACCGGTTGGCATGATTGTTACCGAAAGACAGATCTTGAAAAGTCATTAAAAATTAAGGAGTGGAGATATGGAAAACTTTACAGTGATTGTTATAACCGCTTTAGCCGGTTTGGTTATAGGATATGTTGTTCGTTTTATTTATGCAAAATTAAATGCTAGATCAGCAGAGCATACTTCGGAAAGAATTATAAAAGAAGCAGGAATTATATCGGAAGCAAAGAAAAAAGAAGCTCTTTTAGATGCAAAGTTGATAGTTGACAAAGAAAGGAGGGAATTTGAACATGAAATAAGAGAAAGAAAACAATCTGTTCAGAATCTGGAGAACAGAGTAAATCAGCGCGAAGAAAATTTAGACCGCAGAATAGATGCGCTTGACAGAAGAGAAAGAGATTTAATAGCCAAAGAAAGGAATATTGCTTCCAAAGAACAGTCTCTTGCCGTGAAATCTGCTGAAATTGATAAAGCAAAAGAAGAGCAGAGAAAAATTCTTGAAAAAATCTCCGGCATGTCAAGAGAAGAAGCAAAGAAAATTCTTGTAAGCGAAATGGAAAAAGAAGCAAAACAAGACGCTGCTATTTTAGCTCAGAGAATTGAACAAGAAACACGCGAAAATGCAGATAGAAAATCTAAAGAAATTCTTTCAATCGCAATACAGCGTATAGCTGCAGATCATACTACGGATATTACCACATCGACAGTACAAATTCCAAACGATGAGGTTAAAGGAAGAATTATAGGAAGAGAGGGAAGAAACATAAAAGCTTTTGAACAGGAAACAGGTGTTGATTTGATAGTTGATGATACCCCTGAAGCTATAACTATTTCAGCGTTTGACGGAGTCAGAAGGCAAATAGCAAAGATTGCTTTAGAAAAATTGATTATCGATGGTAGAATTCATCCGGCAAGAATCGAAGAGGTTGTCGAAAAAGTTAGAAGAGAAATGGGTCAACATCTTAAAGAAGTTGGAGAACAAGCTACGATTGATGCGGGTGTTCCTGGGCTTAACATTGAAATTATTAAATTGCTTGGAAAGTTAAAATACAGAACTTCCTACGGACAAAATCAACTACAGCATACGTTGGAAGTTACGTGGCTTGCAGGCGCTATAGCTGGAGAGCTTGGTCTTGATGTAATGTTTTGTAAAAAAGCAGGATTGTTGCATGATATAGGTAAAGCTGTCGATCATGAAGTTGAAGGCACTCATCACCAAATTTCTGCTGATATAGCTAAAAGATATGGTGAATCTCCGAAAATGATAAATGCAATTTTATCTCATCATGAAGGTATAGAATCTCCTTTGAGCCCTGAAGCTTTTGTTATAGCTGCCGCGGATGCAATTTCTGCTGCAAGACCGGGCGCAAGAAGAGAGTCTGTAGAGCATTATTTAAAACGCCTTGAAAAACTTGAAAGAGTTGCAAAAGAATTTCGTGGTGTTTCAATGGCATATGCCATACAGGCAGGAAGGGAAGTAAGAATACTAGTAGAACCCGAAGAGATAGATGATAAGCAGGCACAGGTTTTGGCTCATGACATAGCAAAAAAAGTTGAACAAGATCTTGAATATCCAGGGCAAATTAAAATTATAGTTATACGGGAGACACGCGCCCAGGATATAGCTAAATAAATTTATTATAGCGACCTTCTTTACGATGACCCAAAAAAAACTTAAAATAAGAGAAATGATAAAGGTAAATATAAAAGCCTTGGAAATAACAAGGAGGATCCCTCTAAAAACCCATACATGTTTGCGCAATCAAATTACTTAAAAGTCTTAAAATGGAAAAACTATTGGTTTTAGAGATGCTCCCTATTGTTTTTAATGGCTGTTAGTTTCATTTCACTAATATTGTCCCCTTGCCCTGTATCAAACATTAATCCTCGTTATAAGCAAATGGAAGCTACCAATATTTAACTTTCTATTTGTTTACAAGAGAACATAACGACTCCGACGGATCAACTTCTTATTTGATGTTTGCTTGTAAGAGTCAGTTGTAGGTGTTGCACTAGCAAGTTTAAGTTGGGATGTGACGTGATGATTGCACGGTGATTTGACAGAAGATTTTAAAATCTGATAGGACGGGTCTCTCTTATGAAAATTTTTTCAAAAAAAACTCTTATTTTTTCCGCGATTTTTATAATTTGCCTGGCTGCAATTACAATTTTTATTATAAAAAAAAATTCACCTGCTAAGCTTTCTGAAGAAAAAAAACCGGAAATTGAAAAAGTAACTATACAAGACGGAGACGTTTTTGCGTTGACGTTAAACAAAACAAAACTTTCTCGGCAAGACGCCAGCAATATTACCAAAGAACTCAATAAAGTTGTTGATATCAGCTATTGTATGCCTGGTGATTTTTATGAAATATTATATGATAATAAAACCGGAGAATGGACAAATTTTTCGTATTATCCATCGGGAATTTCGTACTATTGTGTAACTAAATCTTCAGACAACAAAGTAATAGCAGAAAAAAAAATACTAGAAACAACTACAACTGAGCATAAAGAGCAAGGAGTTATTGCGTCGTCTTTATGGGCAATAATGGCATCTCAAGATATACCTGCAAATATCATTCTTTCTTTTGCAGATATATTTGCATGGCAGATAGACTTTCTTGCAGGCAGCAAGCAAGGCGATACTTTTAGCATTTTATACGAAGTAAAGCGCGTAAATAAAACAAATAAACTGCTGGCGTCAAATGTAGTTGCCGCTCAATATAAAACTGCTTCAAAAACATACAAAGCATTTTATTTTAAAACAAAAAACGGTACGAGCGGTTATTTTGACGAAACAGGAAAATCATTAAAAAGCGCCTTTTTAAAAGCGCCTCTGCAATTTAGAAGAATAAGTTCACACTTTTCGACAGGCAGACTTCATCCTATATATAAAACTGTAATGCCTCATCTTGGAATAGATTATGCTGCCCCGACTGGAACACCTGTATCCTCTGTAGGCGATGGTATTGTTGTAAAAGTTAACAGCAGTAATAAAGGGTTTGGCAATTTGGTAGTTATAAAACATTCAAACGGTTACGAAACTTATTACGCACATCTGTCCAGATACGGCAAAGATATCAAAAAAGGAGTTAGAGTAAAACAAGAGCAAGTTATAGGATATGTGGGCACGACGGGGTCTTCAACAGGACCTCACTTAGATTTTAGAATAAAACTTAACGGTAAACTTTTTAATTACCTGACCATAAAGCAACCTCCAACAACAATATTAAAAGGAGAGGATAAAAAAGAATTTAAAACTAAAATACAGAATTTTAACAATGCAATGTCTTAGTTAATCTAATCACATCACCTAAATATTTTCCACTGACCAAACAATAATAGACCGCCTTTTTAAATTCATGATTACAAATTGTGGCGATCGTCAAATCTCAGAGCCAAAGCGTCCCCTTCTGTGTTGCAAATGGTTTTTTTATACGGTCAAATCACCATGCTGCAGTTTCAAAGATTCGACGGGGTGACAGGCGAACTTGGCAAAAAAATCCACTTGATTGTTAAACTATGATGCCCGTTTCCTTAAGTATACTAAAACACTTATAGTCAAATTATTTTAAGTTGCACCATAAAAGAATAAGAAGATGTATGGAAGTGGTACACTCACTCTTTAAGCTGTGAAATGGCGCAACTTCAGATGATTTGGCTACAGCACAAATATCTGTAAAACCATAGGTTTTAGAGAGATTTCTGATAACGAGTATAGATGATTACAGCATATTATTGCTTTTCATAAGCAACAGAGAGCAGTTTCGAGCATATAAAATTATTAGAAAGGGTATTTAGGCGTCATGGATTTCCATTTAGTTATTACGTGGATAATCACACAACATACTCAAGAATCTAGGTTCCCGCTCGGAATCCATCTGAATCCGAAGTCCATTCATCATTGGAGTTGTCATTTGGCTTTGACCTTATGAATTTTGCTTCCTCTATGGTAGGATTGCGCGTATCACCCTCTTTCTTACGAATTATTTCCACATGAATTTTATTTGTCTGATCGATGACTTTACCGACACGTATATAAAGTGAACCGACTGGTAATTCATCAAAATGGTTTGCTGGGAGCGTCCACCCCCCGTCCCCATATTTAGTAGCGGCGAGTGCGAATTTGGAGGAGTTCTCGGTTTTATAGCTGCAATAGGTCTTGCCGTCAGTATACAACCTTATAGCACTGTATTTACGTGGTTTAATTAATGGTGGTGAGCTTGGCAAGCTACTTGACGAAGATGATGATCCATCTGACGATGATGGACTAGATGAAAGTGCATCACGACCGCGACCGCCTGCATCCGTGTCACTCATGCCTGCGCCCGCGCCTTTGTCTGTACTATACTGTCGTTGTTGCTGGGGCGAAGGTGGTAGTTCATTTGAACTTGAACTCGAGCTACTCGGGCGTGGATTTAGAGATTGGCTTGGACCACCTGAGCTTGGAATATCTGAAGATGAATCTGTTGCTTTTTTTATTTCTTTTGCTTTTCGTTTTTCTTCTTCTTTTGCTCTTTCTAATTTTTTCATCTCTTCTATTCCATCTGGAGTAGTATGCCTTCTTCTTACAAATTCAGTGTTCTTATTACCGCACGAACTTAACATCAAACCAAACAACACAATCACGCTTAACATTGACTTTGTTTTCATTTTCATAAGCTTTCCTCCTGTTTTTTGCCATATATAACCACTCCACTACCTAGCGAGGTTGTGTTATAGCTATAAAATTTTTTATTAAGCAACTATTTAGAACCCTGTAGAATTTCATAACATATTGGTTGGACTTTTGTCAAACAAAGACAAACGGATAAAAACAACTATGGGCTTTTAATAAACGGCATATCTTTATATATAAAATCATCTCTTTGCGGTTTTGTCATATCTTTGCTGCAAACTTCTATTCTAAACGACAAAAATAATTTAATATGTATTTTTAGACTTTACAGCCAATGTACCTCAAAGCAAATACTCAAAAATTCATTAAAAGCGTACTGTATCTATTTTTTTTGAGCTAACACAAAGTATATCAATGTAGAAGTTGGGTTGACTACAAGTTCAACGCTCTTTTATTCTGCTTACAGGTATAACGTAAGGTTTATCTGAAATTGGATTTGTTTTTACAACAACTGTCGTATCGTAAACTCTTTCAATGTCTTTATAATTTAAAACTTCTTCGGGCGTTCCACAATTGCAAATCTCTCCGTTTTCCATTAGAACAAGTTTATTACAAAATTCTCCAGCAGCATTCAAATCGTGTAAAGTTAAAATTACAGTCTTATTATACTTTTCATTTAAATCTCTTAGAATTTCCAAAAGTTTATTT
Source organism: Endomicrobiia bacterium (assembly GCA_025998355.1). GTDB lineage: Bacteria > Elusimicrobiota > Endomicrobiia > Endomicrobiales > Endomicrobiaceae > Endomicrobiellum. The sequence goes on along the minus strand of BNVV01000010.1, from coordinate 11,850 downwards.
TGGCTACCAATATCTAAATGCGATGTAGGTTCGTCAAAAACAATGATATCAGTCTCCTGCGCCAAAACTTGCGCTATTAAAACTCTTTGTTTCTCACCTCCGGAAAGTGCATTAATTTTTCTTTCAGCAAAATCCATTATATGTAAAAAATCCATAACTTTTTTTACGATGTTGCAATCGCTATCTGAAGGTATTTTAAAGATATTCATATAAGGATATCTGCCAAACATTATAAATTCATAGACTGTAAAAGGTAATGAAGTGTCTACATATTGGGGTAAAAAAGATATTGTTTTAGCGAAATCTTTTTTTGCAAAAAAATTAATGTTCTTGTTATCTATAAATATATTTCCCAAATACGGCTTAATTAGTTTACACAGAACTTTTAAAAGAGTACTCTTCCCGGCTCCGTTTTTTCCTATTATACCGAAAAAATCTTTACTGCCTATATTGCATGAAATTTTTTTTAAAACAGTTCTATTTAAGTAACCAGCTGAAATATTTTCTATATGTATCATGCAATACTATTCTCCCTTTTCAACAGCAAAAAAACAAAAAAAGAACCGCCAATTATATTTGTAATTACTCCTACAGGTATTACCATAGGCTTAAATAAGGTTCTGGCGAGGGTATCGCAGGTCAATAAAAAAAATGCGCCTGCAAAAGCAGAAACAGGTATTAAAATCACATTATTTGTACCAACAATTTTTCTCATTATATGGGGTGTAATTAAACCAACAAAACCTATAATACCGCAAACCGAAACCGTCGCCGCTGTTATAAGAGAAGCTGTAAGAAATAAAAATTTTATACTTCCTTCAATATTTATCCCTAATGTTCTAGATTTTTCACCACCCAAAGATACGGCGTTGATAATATTTCCTGATAAAGATAAGACTACTGAGCCTAAAATTACAATAATCGCGACAAATAAAACCATCCTTTCATCAAATATTGAAAGAGTACCTATAAGCCAGGCAAAAGCAGATTGAATATTGGTGGCGGGAGACAATGCGAATATTAGCATAACCGCCGCCGAAAACATATAACTTGTAATAACACCTGACAAAACCATAGAGTTTGAACCAAATCTTTTGTACATACTAAGCAAATATACAATTAGTGTAGAGAGCAAACTTCCTAAAAAAGCACAAACCGTAACAAAAAAACTCGTTACAGTCGCAAGTCCTGAAATAAAAGCTATTGCAACGCCAAAAACAGCGCCGCTTGAGACGCCCAAAGTAAAAGGATCGGCTAAAGGATTTTTTAATATTCCCTGAAAAACACATCCACTTACCGCAAGTCCTGCGCCTGTAATACAAGCCATGATAGAATGCGGAAAACGTACATGTCTGATTATTGAGGTTTTAGTTTCATCCACACTATTACCAAGTAACGCTTTTACTGCATCAATACAAGATATGTCGACTGTACCGCTTATTAAAGAAAATAAAAATGCGGCAACGACTAAAACCAACATGAGTATATATGCACACTTTTTATTTACCATTAAATATATCCCCATATACAGTGTTTGCAAGTACTTCTACACCTTTTGCGAAAGTCAAGGGCGTGGGCGTAAACATGCTGTCAGAATCGATTATAAAAATTCTATTGTTTTTTACAGCGCTTATCATTTTATATTTGCGCCAATTTTGTATTTCTTCGCTGTTAATACGTCCAATATTCACAAGCATTATAATATCAGGATTACGTTCAATAACATCTTCCGTATTAACAAACGGATATCGTGCATCAATGTTTTTATATATATTTATTGTTTTTGTATAGTGATTGTAATCATTCATAAAACTTTTGCTGCCTGCCGTACATAACGGTTTCGATTCTATCTCCCAAAACAATTTTGTCTCTTTAACTCTTTCTAATTTATTATAAATTTTTTCTGCCAAATATTTTGCCCTATCTATTATTTTTTTTGCTTCTTTTGTTCTATCAAGTTTTTCTGAGAGATTATAATAATTAGTGCATATATCGTTAAAACTCTCTGCCATTTCAACGACATACACTTCATAACCAAGACGTCTGAGTTTTTCAACCGCTCTTTCATCATTACCATCTTTAGTGGCAATAATTAAGTCAGGATTAAGTAAAGCTATTTTTTCTATGTTCGGTTCTAAAAACGTGCCTGTAATTTCTTTTTTTATTATTCCTTTAGGACAATAAATTGTTATGCCTTTTACAAACTGTTCCTCACCCAATTCGTAAAGACTTTCTGTAACTGATGGCGCCAATGAAATAATACGTTTATACTCTTTTGCGCACAAATTATTTACAAAAAGAAATAATATTACGCCAATGCAAATTTGTTGTAATTTTTTAATTTTAAATTTCATTTTATTGTCAATACTCTATGCCCTTTTTGGCTTGAATTCCTTTGTTGTAAGGATGTTTAATTTCTTTCATCTCTGTGACCAAATCTGCCGTATCAATCAACGCCCAAGAAGCGCTCCTGCCTGTTACTATTACATCTGATTCTTTAGATAATTGTCTAACAAACGTAATAAATTCATTTTCGTCTATAAATTTATCTCTTAACGCAATAGTAAATTCTTCTAAAACAATTAAATCGTACTTCTTATTGTTATCTGCAATCTCTTTTATTTTTCTCATTGCCACGGTACACTGTGTTCTTACTTCTTCAGGACTTATGCCTTTAACACAATAAGGATGTTCTTTTGCAAAAGAAAAAAAATCTAAATTATCTAATTTAGTTAAAATTTTCTGTTCTCCATAAAAACTTTCACTTTTAAATAATTGTATTAAGCAAACTTTAAAGCCATGTCCTAAAGAACGAAGTATCTGTCCCATAGCAGCAGTGGTTTTCCCCTTGCCATTTCCTGTATTTATGATTATCATAAGGTACTCTCCGTGGCGACAAACACATGAAAGATATATGTTTGTTAGTTATTGTCACTGTCGTTCCATTACCGCCTTTGCGAAGTTGCTATTAATTTCCACTTTATAAATACCCTCAAATCAAGCTGTGCCTGCCAGCTCTTTTTTACAAAAATTGGGAATGAACCTCCGCACAGCAAGACGCGCGGTATCAGTGGAGGAAATTGAAGAGCTGTAATTGTTCTTGCTCAAACTCTATGTTTGCAAGCGTTACTAAATTTTTTTTGTTATTTGTAGGCTATTACAACGCTCTAAATTCCCAAATATAGCTTTTCTCATGCTTATGGGCGTACAAAAGATAGTGTATCTCTTATATGCACTATGCTGTCCGTCTTTCAAGCGTTTCCATAGCCTAATTGTACTACAAGCGGGTTCCCCACAGCAAGCTGTGGGGCAATAGCTTAACAATTAAATGCCCCTACAACTATTATTGTCTTCTCTCTGTTTTGTGTTGTTAGTTCCACTTTCTTTGAAAGGGGTGGCCGGACAAGTCCGCCGGGGCATGAGAGCGGCAATCGCAAACTGCCGTATGTATGTTGCAAGATAGAGACATTTTCATCTCTTTTTCCATCTCCTTTTGCGGTCATAGTTATTGACATACTAGGAAATAGAAAAATGGCAGCATCTTTTGAACGTATAAGATTTTCATGAGAGATTGGTAGAGGCGTATAAGGCCAAATACATATCGACGTTTTAAGTTAGTTTACCATAGCAAAATTCGCCACCGCCGCTGCGAAGATAGGAATCCATATTAAAAACAACTGGATCCCGAGTAAATCAGAAATTGCCACAAGAGACAAATGATATACAGCATCTTTTGTTCGTTTTTCACAGGGCGACGTAGAAAATTAGTTTACTGTCTCCTTGCCGGACTGATTAACCTGATTTTGATCATCAAAAGACGGTGTATTTGTAGTGGCTTACACAAATATAAAAAGAGAATCAAAAGGATTACAGCCGCACCCATCACAAAAACAATTAATTTTTTTAACGTTAGCTACCGCTGCGCATCTAAGAGACTCTTTTTTACTTAATTTAGATAGAGAATTTAAAGAATTTTATTTATAGTCATCAAGGTTACGTTCATCTGCATCGTATCTTTCAATTAATTTTTCGGGATCAAAACCTAGATATTTAGCGTAAGATCTCACAAAACTCTTATAATAGACTTTCGCAAAAAAACGCTCATGTCGACTTCTCCTATTGCAGAAAGACACTCTTCTTGAACTTTAATAGCGTTACGAGCATCGGCAAGAGAAACATTTATTTGCTCATGTTTTTCTCTAAGAATTCTTCCGATTTCCTTCATTAGACCTCTTGCAAAACTTAAGTATTAAATTCAAGAATACAAATACCTGCAACCCAAGTTAAATCGCAGCCCAAAGCGTCTTTTGCTATTACTTATCTATTCTCGAGACTATTTTGAACCTTTTGGCAAGCACTTTAACATTTTCCACTATAATCATCTGATGAAATCTCCCTATTTAACTCCTTATCTTCTTTTGTCAGCTTTGAGTGTTTCTTTGATCTCTTTTTTTAAGAACTAGTGTGTTTGTATGTATTCTGTCAAGGCCTCCTAAATCCTGTATCTGCATGTATCTTATTGTCTTTCTTCCATAAATACATGCCTACTAAAATAAACTAAAATCGTTCCTTGTCCTATTATCGCTGTGCATACTATTTGCTCGTCTTTAATTTAACTACTACCAACGGTTATTGCGTGTCTCTTTTTCTTCTTGCTTTGCCACTTTCGCTGTTTTTTTCAGGTCTTTGTATCAATCTGTAGCATAATCACTATTACTTCTCACCTTCCTTAACAATACCTATTACTACCTAGTGCATATTCCCCGCTACTCATTAATACTTCTTATACATACCCTATGTCTAATATCCACAACTTTTGCTGACATTGTAACTGTCTCCTACAATAATATGTTCGGGTATTGTCTGAAGTATTCAAACATCATTCCTACAATATTCTCTATACTCAATTTTCTCTTTGCTCACCTACTCCCCCTATCTTTTCTTTGCTCCTTGCTATCCTTTGTTTTATCAAATGTCCCTTTCTTTACTCCCATTAATACTAAACCCATTCCATCCGGCCTGCCTGCTTTTTTTGTTTCATCATAGTACTCCTATTGTACTTTCATATGTTAATTATGCAAGAGGTCTACTGTATCCTCTAATTGAGTTTTATTACTTCAACTTCATTAGATACATTTAATTTAAATATATTTTTATCCAGTGGAGGATTAACTGTATAGCTCTTAAATATAATTTCTACTTTTGTTCCACCCGACTTCAAAACAGTCTTACACGGATACATAGTAGCTTTTGAAATATATATTTTTATAGTCTGACCATTATTTTTAAAAGATTCAACTCTAACAATGATATGCTTCTCATCTTCGCCGCCGAAACTTATCTTGTTTGTTTTTTTTATTTCTCTCCAGCTGTTTCCAAAACTGACAATAGTCACAGGTGTAAAATCATCGTCAATTACATCCTTCCATTTATTAATTATTGCCTGTCCGTTATCGGGAGTATAAGTTGTTATATTTTTGCCATCAATATATATATGTTGCTTCTGAGGCGTTTTTTTATCTATATAAATACTTCCAGGTTTTTTTAAATAAATTGTTCCTGATATTTCTTGTTTTTCTTTTGTAGATTCAAAAAATATATTTTGTGTATAATCCGCCTTCAAAGTATTGATTTTTTTATCTGCTTCCTCCATTTTAAGAAGTAGAGAGGAAAGTTTGTCGGTGGATGTTTGAGCAAAACCCAAAGAAAAAACAAAAATCTCCATAAGAACAACCAACCCTGCCAAAAATGTTAATTTACTTATCGATAAAAAAACTTCTTTTTTCATTTTCAACTCTCCAAGTTGTTTAAATATTGGGATATTTTATCAAAATCTATGTGCCATTTATTAGCGCCTTCAGGTTTTGATACAAACCCTTCTATTTCGAGAATACTTAATATATTTGTAGCTCTTGCAGACCCACCAAAATTTGCTTTGAGTAAATCCTGAGATATACGTCTGCGCTCGCTTATAAGCTTCAGCGCAGGTATTAAGTCTTTTGATCCTCTTTCTTTGTTCGCATCAAAACCGCCTTTTCCTTCTACTTCAACAACCATAGGCTCATACAATCTAGGAAAATTTTGATCAGTTATAAATGTAATAATTTTCTCAGCTTCTTTTAATGAAACAAAAGCGCCTTGAAGACGTACGGGCTTTGCTTCTCCTGGAGGCAAAAATAACATATCGCCTTTACCCATTAAAGATTCTGCGCCAAGTATATCTAAAATTACCCTGGAATCTATTTTGGATGTAGTTTGAAACGATAATCTTGCAGGGAAATTAGCTTTAATAATGCCTGTTATAACATTAACAGAAGGTCTCTGCGTTGCAAGAATCAAATGAATTCCCACGGCTCTTGCCATTTGCGCTAAACGTTGTATTGAATCTTCTATTTCTTTTTGTACTATAAGCATTAGATCTGCGAGTTCGTCTATTATAACAACGATATAAAATTCTTTTCCACCACCCGTTTCAACCATTTTATTGTTATAATCTTCGATATTTCTCATCGCGGCTTTTGCAAATTTTGTATATCTTTCTTCCATAACAATGACAAGTTTCTTTAAAGCGGTGGCGGCTTCTTTAGGATTAGTTATAATATCTGCGTCAGCCGCATTTGTGCAAGGATTATACAAATGAGGAATGTCTTTGTATATGGGCATTTCTACGCGTTTGGGATCAATCAACATAAATTTTACTTCATCGGGACGAGCTTTATGTAAGATTGAAAGTATTATTGTGTGTATTCCAACACTTTTGCCTGAACCTGTGGCTCCCGCGATTAAAAGATGAGGCATCGCGGCTAAATTAGTAACATAACCCAACCCGTCTGTTGTCTTTCCCAAGGCCAAGGTTAGAAGAGAACGTGAATTTTCAAAAGCTCTGCTCTCCAAAATTCCCCTAAGCCCGACAATAACACTCGAAGGATTAGGAACTTCTATACCTACAACAGCTTTTTCAGGTATTGTAACAACTCGTATTGATGCCGTACGCATGGCGAGGGAAATATTATCTATAATGCTAGATACAGTTTGTATTCTTATGCCGGGAGCCAATACCAAATCATAACGGGTTACAACTGGGCCCGGAATAATATCCTTTACTTCTACGTTTATATCAAAATCTGCAAGAGTTGTTCGTAAAAGTTCTGCTCTTTTTAAAAGTTCATCCCTACTTGTCAAAAAGCTCGAGACAGAGTCATTTTTCAGTAAAGCAGCATTAGGAAGCTTGTAACTAAAATTCTTACTGCCAAATGTTTCCTGTTTAATGACAGTATGAGCAGCGATATCTTCTTTTTCCCTTTCTTCCCTTTCTTGTTTATTTACAATATTTGGTTTTATAGGTTCTTGTCTTGAAAGATCCTGTTCAAACCGCTGCTGCTGTATGATATTGTCTTCATTTTGAATTTTTGCTTGCTCTTTGGATTTTGCTATATCTCTTTTTAAATTTTTAAAGAAATTATATACAACACGAATGATAGATATTCTCAAAAGTTTTGTGGTACAGATTAAAGCTATTATTGAAATAACGGCAAAACCAAGTCGTACGTCAAGAAGCTCTTTAAAAAACATATACAACTTGTCCCCTACCCAGCCACCGTAAACTTTTGACTTAAATATAAATTGCACAGATTCAAACAATACAGATGATGAAACCATACACAAAGTAGACCAAATAAAATCAATCCGCTTTCTTATTTCTACAGATTGCCTAAAGTGTATTATAAAAAACCATAAAAATATAAAGGGTAAAATATATGACGCTGTACCAAATATTTCAGATACAACAGCGGAAAATGCCCGTCCTACTATTCCTGATTTATAAGGAACAATAAAAACATAAGCGCTTAAAAAAGATGCCAAAGCAAAAAGCAGAGAAGTTGCTTCTCTGTTTATTTTTATATTATCTTGTTTTTTATTTTTAGTCTTTTTATTTTTTCCCACGAAAAAACCTCTTCGATAGAAAAACTTTGCAGAGGGTTATTTTAAAGAAATTCTGCAGCTATACTCAAAAAACAGCCCGTCCCATGTTAACCCTATCTTCTATTGAAGGCCAACCCAACGCAAGTAAGGTGCCATACTAGACACACCAAGACTTGCCTTGATTTGGCCTCACCGTTTTCCAATAAATATCGCCAATTTCACCAGTTGTCATACTAATTTTTGACAACATCCCATCCATTTTTATACCTTTTCTACTTCAAATAAATCTTGTCCTGAGTTTACCGATTTGCCGTTTTCATGCAATATTTTCACTATCTTCGCTTTAAATGTTGCCTTTATTTCATTCATTACTTTCATCGCTTCAATTATACACAATGTTTCTCCTATTTCAACAACATCACCTTCATTTACAAACATAGGAGCAGACGGAGATGGAGATTTATAAAATACTCCTGTTATAGGCGACTTTATTGTTTTATCCAAAAGCGACGTATCTTTTTCTTCTTCGACAACTTCAGTAGTTTGCTCAATTGCCTGCTTTTTTGAAGTCAAAACTTGTTTATTTTCGTTATTATCTTTACGTTTTATACAAACACTGTAATCTTTTGAGTTTACTTCAAGTTCTTGAATTTTTTCCTCTTTCATTATTTCATAAAGAGATTTTACTTTGCTTTTAATATCATTAGCCATATTAACCTTTTAAGTGTTAAGATTATATATAGCCAAACCGCTTGAAGCTGCATCACAAAGAATAAGAAGATATATGAACGGAGTATACTCACCCTCTTAAGCTGCGAAATGGTGCAATTTCAAGTGATTTGGCTATAGGGCAAATATATAAACTTAGCTCTCGTGCTCTTCGCTTCTTATTGTTAATTTGCTGCTTTCATGCTTAAATTTATTCTGCCCTGCTTATCTATTTCAATTACCTTTACTCTAACTTCATCACCTTCTTTTACAACATCTTCGACCTTCTTTGTATGTTGATTTGAAAGCTGAGAAATGTGTATTAAACCTTCTTTACCGGGCAAAATTTCAGCAAAGGCACCAAATGCCATTATCTTTACGATTTTTGCACTATATACCTTGCCTAGCTCTGCTTCTGCTGTCATAGCCTCAACGTATTCCTTTACAGAAGTAACCCCTTCGGAGTCAGTTCCTGAAATAAACACTTTGCCGGTTTCTTCGATATCTATTTTAACATTATTCTCTTCTTGAAGCTTCCTTATATTTTTCCCTCCGGGGCCTATAAGTTCTCCAATTTTATTTTGAGGTATTGTTAAAGTTATTATACGGGGAGCATAACTTGAAAGATCATTTTTAGGAATCGAAATTACTGCGTCCATTTTGTCTAATATGAAAAGTCTTCCACGTTGTGCGTGATCAAGGGCCTGAGCCATAATTTCGGTTGTAAGACCTGAAATTTTTATATCCATTTGGAGAGCTGTAATGCCTTTTCTTGTTCCCGCAACTTTAAAATCCATGTCCCCAAGATGATCTTCCATGCCCATAATATCCGTTAAAATAACATAATTATCACCTTCCTTAATAAGACCCATCGCAATGCCCGCACAACTTGCCTTAACGGGCACGCCAGCATTAAACAAAGCAAGTGATCCACCGCAAACAGAAGCCATCGACGAAGAACCGTTCGATTCTAATATATCAGATACTATCCTTACTGTATATCCAAAATCTTCAGCGTCAGGCAAGATTGCTCTTAAAGCTCTTTTGGCCAAATTACCATGTCCTATTTCTCTTCTGCTTGTAGATCTTTCGCTTTTAGGTTCGCCTGTTGCAAAACCCGGGAAATTATAATGAAGCATAAAACGTTCTTTGTATTCGTCCACAAGTTCGTCCATAATCTGCATATCGCCTAAAGTTCCAAGTGTTACAGTTACTAAAGCCTGTGTCTGACCTCTTGTAAACAAGCTTGAGCCATGAACCCTGGAAAGCACACCGGTCTCACATGTTATAGGTCTTATTTCTTCCAAATCGCGACCGTCCGTACGAACTTTTTTATTCAAAACAAGCTCTCTCGCCTTTTTATAAAAGATATCTTCAAGCATAGTATCTATTACTGTAGCGGACTCTTCAGGATATTTTTCGATAAGTCTTTTAGATATGTCTTTTTTAAATGAATCCCAAAAAAATTCTCTTTCACTTTTTTCTTTAATTACAACACCTTCTTCAGCTTTTGCAATTGCTTCAGCTTCAATGTCAGCTTTCAGCGCTGGGTTATATTCAGGTTCTTCAACGACAAGTTTTACTTTTGTTGGTAACGTTTTCTGAAACAAACATATTTCCCTCACTGTCTCTCTTGCAAGATTCAAAGCTTCAAGCATCTCAGGCTCCGAAAGCTCCTGAGCGCCAGCTTCAACCATTGTCAAAGCATCTTCTGTTCCGCTTACAACTAGATCCAAAACACTTAATTTTTGATCAGAGATTAAAGGATTTACAACAAGTTGTCCGTTGATTTTACATATTCTCGTAGATGCTATAGGTATTGTAAAAGGCAACTCAGACGTGTATAAAGCAACTGAAGCGCCTAAAAGAGATGCTATATCGGAATTATTTTCACCATCATAAGAAAGAACAATAGCAGATATCTGTGTATCGTTTCTCCAGTATTCGGGGAAAAGAGGCCTAATACTTCTATCTATAAGTCTGCTTACAAGTATTTCGCTGTCTCTAGGTTTAGCTTCTCTCTTAAAAAATCCGCCGGGAATTTTACCCGCAGCATAAGTTCTTTCTCTATAATCTACTGTCAAAGGCATAAAGTCCGTGCCAAGCCTAGGATTTCTTGAGGCAACCGCCGTAACCAAAACTACCGTTTCCCCAACCCTTACAGTACAAGAACCGCTCGCTTGTTTTGCAACTTTACCGGATTCTATAACAAATTTTTTACCAGCAACCTCAATTTCTCTTTTAAAATATTCCATTTTAACTCCATAGCCCGGCATTTCCACACAAAAGACCCAAGCGAACGTACTTCTTTTAACTCAATATTTAAGCGTTTCCTTACATCCTTTGCGATTCTGCCAGATTTTTATTTTTACTTTCTAAGATCCAGTTCCTTAATCAAAGAAGAATAGTCTTCTCTATTATGTTTTTTAATATAATTCAGTAATCTTCTTCTTTGTCCTATCATTTTAAGGAAACCGACTCTTGAAGCAAAATCTTTCGGAAACTTTTGAAAATGATCCGAAAGGTATTTAATCCTCGTCGTAAGAAGAGCAACTTGTACTTCAGGGGAGCCTGTGTCAGTTGCGTGCGTTTTATACTGCTCGACTACTGCTTTTTTCACAAATGCCATCTCTATCACCCCTTGTTTTTATTGCGTTCCTGATATCATAATAGTACTGCTTCACAGCCAAGGGATTATACTAAATATTTTCTCTTCTGTCCATATCATTTAGTATAGTAGCAGGTAAAACACATGAAAGAAAATTATAGATATTCCAAAATCACACCAAATTTTTAAAAAAGCTCTTTTTCTTTTTAAATCCTCATTATTTTCTCTTGCCCGCATCCCTAAATTTGTTCCTTAAGAAACAAGTATAATCAAGGTGTATAAGGGTGTTGGATATTGACACTAAATAGGGCTAAAAGCCCGTATGTATCAAAATATCCAACACCACAAGGTAAAAAGCATGAGGTTGCAAATGCGCAAACTTTAGTTTGCAGCATGCAAACATTTGAAAGCAAGAAGCTAATTACTCAAATTACAAAGGAGGTACATATGCCCTTACACTTAAATTTATTGGCATTGACGTATCAAAAAACAAATTAGACGTTTATGAAACAAAAAACAATCAGTATTTTGCACTAGCTAATGACAAAGAAGGTATTCATTAGACCTCTTGCATAACTAAGTATTAAATTCAGAATTACAAATACCTGCAA